>NZ_JBQKUL010000028.1:0-53828 GCF_054968565.1 Pseudoalteromonas sp. G5_S1_54_S4
ATCAGCTATCAGCTATCAGCTATCAGCTATCAGCTATCAGCTATCAGCTACAAAATTGGTGAACATACCGAACAGTGTCAATATAAATCTAACACCTAAACCTAAAATTATCTGTAAGTCTAGGAGTGCTAGCAAGGCGGTAAAACTATTTATGCATAGGAGCATACGGTTTGTATGTGACTTAGGCTAAATAGTTTTACCAACGCAGCTAAAGCGAACTACACGCAGCAGACGTTCACCTAAGTAGTTTAGTCTAAGATAAGGCGGACACTCGACTTATCCCTATGAGCATACGTAGTTGTATGTGATTAGGGTGAACTATTTAGTGCCAAGCTTCGCATCTGCAAGTGTAGAAGTGCTGACAAGGCGAAGTGCTTTTTTATGCCAAGGAGCATACGTTTTTGTATGTGACTTAGGCTCAAAAAGCACGACAACGCAGTCAAAGCGAACTACACGCAGCAGATTACATTTGCTCCATGACTTCGATGCCTAACAGATCTAAACCCGTTTTTAACGTATCTGCCACTAAATTACACAACACTAAACGGCTATCACGAACACTTGGCTCTACGCCCTCTTTAAGTACTGGGCAAGCTTCGTAGAATGTCATGTATAGGCTAGCTAGTTCGTATAAGTAACCACATAATACGTGCGGTGTGGCTTCATTGATCATCAGATCAAGGACTTCTTCTAACTGCAATAATTTAAGCGCGAGGGTTTTCTCTTGCGGCTCAATAATGCTCACATCAGCCTTTAAGCTTCCAGCATCAACACCTGACTTACGGAAAATACTGCGAACACGCGTATACGCATATTGTAAGTAAGGGGCTGTTGCGCCTTCAAAACTTAACATGCTGTCCCAGTTGAAGATGTAATCGCTGGTACGATGCTTAGAAAGGTCTGCGTATTTAACCGCGCCAATACCCACTTTACGGGCAATTTCACTACGGTCTTCGTCAGATAAATCTGATTCACGCTCAGCGAGTTTAGCTGCTGCGCGAGTAATTGACTCTTCAAGTAAATCAGCTAATTTTACCGTACCGCCTGTACGGGTTTTAAATGGTTTGCCATCAGCACCCATCATGGTGCCAAATGGGCAAAACTCGTAACTGGTTTCATCACGTAACAAACCGGCTTTACGCGCAGTAAGCTCTACTTGATTAAAGTGAAGGCTCTGGCGCGCATCAACAAATATCAAAATACGCTCAGCGCCTAGTTTGTTTGAACGGTAATCACACGCGGCTAAATCTGTGGTTGCATATAAGAAGCCGCCACCCGATTTTTGTACGATAAAAGCTGAAGGCTCACCGTCTTTATTTGCCAGCTCATCTAAAAATACCACCTGTGCGCCTTGCGACTCTACTGCAATATTTTTATCTTTTAATAGGCTAATAATATCGTTAAGTTCACTGTTATAAGCACTCTCAGCCATAATGTCGGCAGGCGTAAGGGTTACGTTTAAACGCTTATATACTTCCTCAGAGTGCTTCACTGAAGTGGCAATAAATAGTTTCCACAGTTTTTCACAGTGTGCGTCGCCACTTTGCAGTTTAACTACGTAGTTACGTGCTTTATCGGCAAAACCTTCTTCGTCATCAAAACGCTTTTTAGCATCGCGGTAAAAAGTTTCTAAGTCAGCAAGCGCAACAGTATCTAAGTCAACACCTTGATTAATTTGATCTTCTAAATGCGCAATCAACATACCAAACTGTGTGCCCCAATCACCCATGTGATTTTGACGAACAACGGTATCGCCTCTAAATTCAAGCGCACGTACTACCGCATCACCAATAATAGTTGAGCGTAAATGACCTACGTGCATTTCTTTTGCAAGGTTCGGCGATGAGTAATCAACCACTACTTTTTGTGGTTTGGCGTGCTCATTTACGGCAAGTTTTGCGTGGTTATTAGCGGCTTGTACGCTTTGTGCTAAAAACTCTGGCTTTAAGTGAATATTAATAAAACCAGGGCCAGCAATTTCCGTTTTTTCGGCAATGTCGCTTACATCTAACTGATCAATAATTTTTTGCGCCAATTCACGCGGATTACTTTTCATTTTTTTAGCTGCGCCCATCGCGCCATTAATTTGGTAATCACCAAACTGTGGACGTGTGCTTTGCGTAACCGCTGGGTTAGTATCTTCTGGCAGGCCTGCAGCGGTCATAGCGGCAATGGCTTTTTCTACTAAAATAGTACGAATATTCATTATATTATTTACCTTTATAAGCCCGCCAAAGCAGGCTTTGTGTTAATTCTAGTGGCTAAGTGTTAGTTTTCACGCGTGTGGTTAAATGTCACTTCAGGGTAACGCTCAGTCGACAAGTTAAGATTTACACGACTCGGTGCGATATAAGTTAAATTATCGCCACCATCGAGTGCTAAGTTGCTTTCGCACTTACGCTTAAACTCTTCAAACTTTTTAACATCATCACAGCTAACCCAGCGGGCTGTATTTACATTAACGCTTTCGTAAATTGCATCAACGTTATATTCAGCTTTTAAACGCGCTACAACCACGTCAAACTGCAACACACCTACCGCACCTACAATTAAGTCATTATTAATTAATGGTCTGAATACTTGTACTGCGCCCTCTTCTGAAAGCTGTACCAATCCTTTTAATAACTGTTTTTGTTTTAATGGATCGCGCAGACGAATACGGCGGAACAATTCAGGGGCGAAGTTTGGAATACCGCTAAACTTAATTTTTTCGCCTTGGGTAAAGGTATCACCAATTTGAATCGTACCGTGGTTATGTAAACCAATAATATCACCAGCGTAAGCATCAGCCGCACGCTCACGATCGCCCGCCATAAAGGTTACCGCATCAGAAATACTGACTTGTTTACCGATACGCACATGATTCATTTTCATGCCTTGGCTATATTTACCCGACACAATACGCATAAAGGCAATACGGTCACGGTGTTTTGGATCCATGTTGGCCTGAATTTTAAATACAAACCCAGTGAAGTTTTCTTCTGTGGCTACAACTTGGCGGTCTTCTGTCTCACGTGGTAATGGGGTTGGCGCCCACTGAGTTAACCCATCTAAAACATGATCTACACCAAAGTTACCAAGTGCGGTACCAAAATACACAGGCGATAACTCACCCGCTAAGAATAGCTCTAAATCAAATTCGTGTGATGCACCAATAACTAGCTCTAGTTCATCACGTAACTGCGCTGCAAGTTCATCACCAATGGCTTGGTCAAGCTCAGGGTTATCGAGCCCTTTAATGCTGCGTACTTCTTGAATAGTGTGACCTTGACCTGTTTTATATAAAATGGTCTCTTCGTTATGGATATGGTAAACACCTTTAAACTCTTTACCACAGCCAATTGGCCAAGTAACAGGTGCACAGGCAATATTTAGCTCTGTTTCTACTTCGTCAAGTAGTTCCATTGGGTCGCGAATATCACGGTCACATTTATTCATAAAGGTAACAATAGGCGTGGTACGCAGGCGTGTTACTTCCATTAGCTTACGGGTACGTTCTTCTACACCTTTGGCGGCATCTATCACCATTAAACACGAATCTACCGCGGTTAATGTACGGTAAGTATCTTCAGAGAAGTCTTCGTGTCCTGGGGTATCAAGTAAATTAACTAACGCATTGTTATATGGAAATTGCATTACTGAGGTAGTCACAGAAATACCACGCTCTTTTTCCATTTCCATCCAATCAGACTTAGCATGCTGATTAGAGCCACGCCCTTTTACTGTTCCGGCTTTTTGAATTGCTTGTCCGAATAACAATACTTTTTCTGTGATAGTGGTTTTACCCGCATCCGGATGCGAGATGATAGCAAAGGTCCTTCGCTTATTGATTTCATTAAGAAAATCTTGGTTTGCCATGTATAAATTCTTTTAGTTTGTACACGGATTTGTACACACTTTTGGAAGTACTCTCTTTTCAGTTCTTCGCTTGTCAAATCCGTCGTGTTAATCGTAATTGGCCGCTATTTTCGCTGATCTTGACTTTATAAACAATCAATGGTTATCTAATCGGTTACCATTTACTCTCAGCGTGCGCCAATGCTCAGTTGTAGCTGTTTGCAATCGTTGCTTCTTCAGCTCATGAACAACTGTGGCTAAACCACAAATTCCTTCGCTACCAGAAATCGATGATAGCTTGTCGTACTACACCGATGATGGTGCAGTTGCCGTTGATCGGTATTGCAGGGTATTGCGGGTTCAAAGGTTTTAGGTACTTCTGTTCACCATCAATAACTAACTGCTTAAAGGTTGCTTCTTTCGAATCATCCAAACGCGCAACAACCAATGAACCTGAAGAGTAAGGTAACTCAGGATCAACAACGATCACTGCCCCCTCAGGTATGGATTTTTTTCCGCTTGGATTTTCCATACTGTCGCCTTTTACGCGAAGTGCGAAACAACCCTCATGTGCTTTCCCAGTGACTTCCCGCCACTCCTCAGCATCTTCATGGGCAAATCCTTCCGCTATTTTAGTCCAATCACCGGCCTGAACCCAGTTAATGAGAGGAATTCTTCCCTTAATATCAGGCCCGACTTCTACATTACCGACCCCCAAGCCAATCTCGCCATCACCTGTGGCGAGCCAATGAGCATTCACGCGAAGCGCCTCCGCGATCTGCATGGTGTAACGAGACCTAGCCGATTTACCAGAGCAAATCTGGCTGATCGACTGCTGTTTGATACCAATGCGGCGAGCCAACTCAGACTGAGTCACCCCAGTAAGCTGCAAGGCATGGTTTAGTCGTTCGGATAAAGTTTTCATAAGCCCGTATTCTACAAATAAAACTGTAGCCTTTCAACAATTTTAACTGTTGACTAATCTACAGTTTAAACTGTAACATCCAATCTTGTAACAGTTATTATTGTAACAGGAGACGGTATGGAAGTGTTCAACACAACACAAAAACATCTCCGCCGTGCCATTGACTTGGTCGGCGGGCAATCAGCATTAGCACGAGCCATCAACTCAAAACAGCAAAACGTCTGGTTTTGGTTGAATAAATCAGGGCGTGTTCCCGCTGAATTCGTTTTACCCATCGAACAAGCTACGCGAGGACAGGTAACCCGATCCCAGTTAAGACCGGACATCTATCCCGAATGCCCAAGCGAGCTGAAAGCCAGTAACCAGTAGGATTAAGGGCAAATAATGGTCAGCATTTTACGTAAACACAAAAGCGAGTTCCTCCATGCGTGATTATGGCAAGGTCTATACCCGCTTTTGGCTAAAGCAAAATGTTTTGTCCTGGAGTGACTCAGCGAAGTTGCTAGGACTGTATTTGCTTACATGCCCGCATTGTAATTTGCTTGGCTGCTTTCGACTGCCGATTGGTTACGTTGCTTCTGACTTGAACTGGGATGAGCAACAGGTTGCCAAGACGTTAAGTGAGTTAGAACAAGATCAGTTCCTCATTCGTTGCGAGGCATCTGGTTGGACTTTGATTCGAAGCTTTCTGAAGCACAACCCAATCGAAAACCCAAACCAAGGTAAGGCAGCCTTTCGGTTGCTTAAAGATGTACCTGCCGACTTCATTGGTATGGCATCGCTTTTGAAATCTCTTGCCGCTTTTCAAGCTCGGCTACCAGAAGAATTTTCATCATTGTTTATGCCTGATGGCAACCCGGTAAGGGACTCTCAACGGTCGGATGACTCTGAGAGAAGCAATAAACCAACAGTTAAAACTGTTGACCAGATACAGTTTGAAGACTTCTGGGATGTACAAATACGCAAAGAAAAAAAAGCGAAAGCCAAAGAAGAATGGCTACGCATGGGCCTCAATGAAGACCATGAACTCGCCTTGGAAGTGCTAACACGCTGGAAAGAGCAACGAGACAACCGATTACAGTATCAAGATCGGACTAAGACCCCTATGCCACATAACTGGCTTTTAAACCGGCAATGGGAAGACGAGTACGTTCGCATTGATGAAGTACAGCAATCATCGACGAGCCTAAAGGGCAGCAATCACCAATTGAATATTGAAGAAAGCAATCGCCGCATTGCTGAAAGCTGGGCCGGACCAGGTATTCGGGAGGTTCGTTCAAGTGCAGGAGGTTGATAAACGCGAGTTTGCTGAAGTTTGGGGAGCTGCTTGGGCCATGTATGGCAAAAGCGTATCACCACAATTGCTATCCATCGCATTTGAAGCCCTTCGTGCTTATAGCATTGAAGAAGTGCGAATCGGTCTGACTCGGCATATTCAATCACCGGATACTGGGCAATTTTTTCCAAAGCCCGCTGACGTCATCAAGCATATCGATGGCAACTCAGGTTCAAGAGCCATGATTGCTTGGAACAAAGTTGACAAGGCTGTTCGTCAGGTTGGCGCTTGGACATCCGTGATGTTTGACGATGCGCTTATCCACCGCGTGATTTCAGATATGGGTGGATGGGTTGAACTCTGCAAGGTTGATGACAGGGAATACCCCTTTAAGCAAAAAGAGTTTTTAACACGCTACCAGGCTTACTTGCTACGGGACGAAGTGGGTGAATACCCAAGGCTATTACAGGGTATTGCAGACCATCAGAACCAGCAAAAAGGATTTGATATGCAAGCGCCTGTTGCCGTAGGCGACTGGTCAAAAGCGGCACAAGTTTATACGAGAGGCATCGCCGACTTTAGCGCAGTGCCATTAAAAAGAATAAGCCCGAAAGCCATTCAGGCGCTTCTCGGAAATCAATTAGAGGACAAAAATGAAAACGATTAAAGCAAAAACCATTGCCCTAGTGATAGCCATGTCCGCAAGCACTTCAGTCTATGCGTTTCCGGGCTATCAGTGGGAAAAAGCAGCACAAAGTGTTGGTATTGATCCAGTCATGCTCTACGCCGTTGCCTTGGCTGAGTCGGCCTCACATCGAGGTCTTAACATGACCAGTCCATGGCCATACGCAATTCGCAATGGTTCAAATGCAACCTACGCCAAATCTAAGACAGAAGCGGAGCAACTGTTAAACCAAGCACTGCAAGAGAGTGAAAAATACCAGCTCGATATTGGCCTAATGCAAATCAATTTGCATTGGCATGGGCATCGGGTGAGCTCAGCGGCGGAACTGCTAGACCCCATCACCAACCTTACCGTCGGCTCCAGTATTTTGGCCGAAGCAATCAAGTCTTCACCTAACGATTTAGAGCTTGGCATAGGCCGCTATCACAGTTGGAACGAAGAGCGTGCACGCTGGTATGGGCAAAGAGTGCTTTCTATTTATCGCAATATTTTACATGAACTGGAGGTCCGTCAATGACAACCAATCAACAAGACTTCTATCAATTAAACTTGGCGTACCTGCACGCAGCACGGGAATTGGCGCGCATTGATCCGCAAGAGGCTGTCTTGCGCTTTGGACTTACACGCGATGTGGTTGATGCTCTGATTAATGCTGGTGTTGACGACCTGCAACGAGTGGCGACCTCATCATTCATGCTGTTTCAACCAAGGGGTAACCAAAGCCAACTGATTGAGATGGTGAAGAGCAAAGGCACAGGTATCCCAAGAATCGCTTATTTATTATCAACCCTAAACAACAAGGGGGATGCATGATTGATAACCTGTCCAAAAGTGAGCTGTTTACCCGAGCCTCGCTGCTTATTAAATACGGATTTCGAACAACCATTATCGCGCTCGATACAGGTTTGCCAATCCACATTATCAGAAGGCTCCACAAAGAAGTGACTGGCAAGTCACCTTGTCCTGGTCAATTGCCAGAATCTGATGCCATCGTCAAAAGCAGAAGAGCATTAGTTGAAGGCTCCCTGCTTATGGCGCTTTATGTCAATATTGGTGGTGATAATGTCTACAAGCAATTAAATATCGATGCTTTGATGAAGGCTTACGATGCGTATTTGGTTGCAAGAAAAGAAGCAGATCTTCCAGCTGAGATCCCCTGGAAAAAACTGACCATCAATGAAGGTTGGGTTCTAGCTCGTGATTTAAGATCACAGCTAGCATCCTTACACCGGTGTCGATGCGGCAGTCTGTATTTGACGGTATCTCAACAGCGCATTCAGCTTAAATGTCCTGTGTGCGAGATTATGGCCGAGCAAACCACTAGAGCACTTTTTGAGAACTAAAATGCTGATGCATGATTTGATTGTGCACCGCCCGTGCACTTTGAGAGTACTAAGATGATAAAATTACTTAAATCTTTACCAGCACGCTGCTGGTTTATATCACTGGGGCTTTTTCTGGCGACTTTGGCTGCGGCTCATTTCTTTCCATCAGAAATATTAACGGCATCTGCCAAGTTAGCGGCTTTGCCATTTCTGATTTGCACCATCGTTTTTTTCAGCTACTTGGGATTCAAAGCAACTGCTAGTCCTATCGGCCTTATAACCATCACCACTATGTTTTTAGCAATCGCATATTGGCAAGCGAGTTGGGCAATTTTATGTGTCGGTTTAGCTTTCTTAGGCTTAAGCGGACTAATCCATTTATTTCAAAGACAACTGAAAGATACCGGTCGAGAACTAAGCCTGAGCGAAAAAAAATATTGGTACTGGGTAAACGAATTTGCAGACGGTCGCTCATCAATCCTCCCCAAAAGGCCAAAAAAATAGCCAGCCCATCACAAGCTGGCTACCTTCTGTTTTTAGTTCCTTCCTGAAGCCTGATTATAGGCTCTAATATCGATCAAGTTGTTCTGAGCATAATCTCCAGCAAGGGATGCATTTGAGATCACTGCAATCTGCTTATCCACAAATGCTTTATCTTCTTCGGACACACTGTAAGGGATGTAAGCGCCACTCTCATCCTTTTGACGATACTCATTTAGCATTTGCTCCCTTAGGCCAAGCATTTCAGGCGACCAACTCGATGAGTCTTCAGAGTTGAATACGCGCCCCGCCAAACCTTCATTGAAAGCTTGAGCGAACACTTGACTTTGAATCGGGGTCAATCCCATTCTCTGCCCTTCGCTGTATGCCTCCTGTTTAAAATCATCGGCATACTGTTCTAAGAACTCACCATATCGATTGTTAACTGCCGCACCGAATGCCCCAGCCAACATGGCTTCAGACTTAGTACCCCAGTTTACTTCGGAGGCATACTGCAAACTCGATCCACTGTATGCATCATTAAACGCCGTCAATGGGTTTTCCAAAGAGGTTCCGGCGTCAACGGCTGCTTTTAAGCCATCCCAGGTTGATTTACTGGCCACCGTTGCATTGTGCAAGAAACCTCGTGAGCCAGGATCTTCAAGCGCTTGTTCTTTGTAACTCTCATAGTCTTCGCCAAAGTGATTCAAGGTATGCAGTGCTGCATCAGTATGCTTGCCACTGAAATCACCAATAGCACTGGCGCTGTTGAAGAACATTTCAGCACCAGAAACTCCGCTATCATCAGCCATAATGCGTGCTCGCCACTGAGACCCAGCTTCACTGTTTAGTCCAGATTGATAGGTACTTGTGTCAGAAACTACGGCCTGTTGGGCTTGTTGTTGATGCGCATTTAGTTGTCCATCTACACTGGACAGATTGGCTTGGTAAGCTGATTGAGCTGAGTTGAACTGCGTTTGAACTGTTGCAGCATCCTCATAGCCTCCCAGAACACCCGATTCCACTTGGCTTTGAGTGCCTCCAAAAGTAGGTGCTGTTGATGACAAGCCTTCATTAGAGCGCGGTTGAATAGATCGTAAATCGGCTCCGGTAGCCATGGCCATAACAGTCATTGCTGCTTGATAATCATTGTCCCGTTCAGCGGGCGTTGAAGAATTGCTATAGGTTAAAGACTCCATAGCTGCGGCCACATACGCCTGATTATCATCAGGTAACAAACGCTGATACATTGGAAGGTTTTCACGTAATCGGTTACCGGCTTCAACATGCTGGTTCATATAGCGACCTAAATAATCCATGACTTCAGGATTATCCGCCGCTAATCGGGTTAACGTCGCACCATCAGTATTTCTTTGTCCTGATAGACTGTAGCTGGCCTGATCAAGCTCACTAAAGCGGTTTGATGCCGTGACAACGTCTTGTGCTGAACTCTGAAGAGACTGATAGTCTTGGTTAGACAAGGACATCTCAACGCCAGAACGTCTTGAATCTGAAAGGTCCTTAACCATTGCATCGCGATACTCAGCACGTCGTGAATCACTTGATGCCAAGCTTTGCATCTCCCCAGTGAGCGTATTTGCGGTCGTAGATCGAGAACTGCCTTCTGATGACTCAACTTGGCCACTAAAGTTACCACCTAAATCCAAGCCTGCTCGTAACCGTGATATTTTTGGTACACGAGATGCGTCTGGCTTATCGACTCCTGGCAAGTTGCCCTGTGGGGAGTCATTCCCCCCTGTACCAAGTAATCTTCCCAAGAACCCTTTATCTGCTACTTCTTTATCATCGGTATTTGTAATGGTTCCATCGCCACCGACCCTTAAGCCTCCCGATAACACGCCAGATACCAAGCCACGTACAGCATCTTTTTTATCGTCTCCAAAACCATACCGAGTTTGCAGGTCATCAGTAACCTGATTAACAACGGCGCTAGATGCGGAGTTAGATGAGCCGATCTGACGTCCAACCGAAGACAGGTTGTCGTAACTTAGCTTTTCACCAAAAGTTCGACTCATAGTATTCCCAACCTGACGACTAAAGGCTTGGGTTGCCTGAGTCATGGATTCTTTTGCAGAGCCGACCATTGAACCCACTGCGTTTCCTACAGAGAAACTGCTTAGTAGGTTTGACGCTCCGGTCATAGCAGAACCCGTAAGGGCTGAATTCTGGAACATTGACTGTGATTGCATTACCGGGGCATTTTTCGCGACATCTGGACTTGCCATCTTTTCATCAATGGCATCACCGTTTTGAAGACGTCCAGCCAAGTGGGTTGCAGTTATTGCTGAGCCATACACGAGCATGAGCGAAATTGCCGGAACACTCGACGCCAACATGCCGCCAGTAGCTATCCAGGTTTGCAGCACTGAATCCATCTGCATCATCCCAGCAAAAGATGGCACTTCTGTACCTGCAAAGGCATCAAGAGCCGACATTTTCCCGGCAACGGTTAAATGAATATACAGGTTAATGATAGCCATGACAGGCATCCAAAGTTGAATCCAAAGCAGGATTAACAAGTACTTCCCAGCCATTCGCATCCCGATTTGGCCAAGGGCTATCACAAAGGCCATCAAAGGGGTGATGGCGTAAATGAAACCCTCAAAAAACGTCATCATCGGACGAACGATACTTTGGAAAAGAGTCTGCTCCGCCGCCCATTGTGTATTGCGCTGTTCAATCGCTTGATTAACCATAACGGCGGCAGTGAAAGCTTGATCATCCATATACTTGCCCGTCACGCTTTGCTCATAAATAGGCAAAAGCACCGACGCGGTCATGTACTCTTGGGTGTTAACCGAAGCCAAACCAAGGTTATTCAGTGCATTTCGGATCACGTCATCAGTGTCCGTGGCTGACGAAGTCCCCAATGAGGCTGACAGAACCTGTTTAAGCCTTGGAATGAAGGTTGATTCTGTCATGAGTTTCAGTTGGCTGTAGGCATCAGTGCAGTCCAGATCTCTACTGCTACCACTGAGCATGATGCGCGTGCCATAAATGCGCGAATCAAACCTAATCGCAGTCATCGGGTTAGGATCACTCAGCACCTGATCGAGGTTCTTTTGGCCGATGTCGATGCCAATCAAGGTGCATTCTTTGATGTAGTTAAACCACGATTGCTCGATATCTGAGCCACCGACACGATTTGCATCACCCAACCCCGAGCGATCCATCACCTGTTTTCTCACTTTAATCAGTGACTGTAAACTGGATGCAAAGCCGTATTCCGTCATGGCGGGAGTTGAGAACGCCGTTTCAAACAATCGCGTGATTTGAAAGCCGACAGTTGAAATCGTACTGCCTGCGGCAGCAACACCGATGGGCACATTATCAACCACTCGAACTTGTCCCGTGTACGCATCCTCAATGCTCACTCGGGTACTGGGTCCAAACATGGTTGCAAAGACTAACCATGAGACTAAAACGTGTTGAAAGTTAATGCCACGACCGCCTTGCATTAAGGCCTGAACAGAGACCATCAATACCCCAATGAGCAAGCCAATGCGAACCATTGAAGTAAAGTCGCCTGTACCAGTAATCATCGCGACAGCGTTCAAGACCTGCTCTAAAAATGCCGAATCCCCGATGGAATAGATCTCCCACATGACCTATTCCCCCAGTGCCGTAGATTTAACGGTGTAATAACGCTGTTTGCGAATGGTCTGAATCACCTGGTTAAAATGCGCCAGCAATTCTTGCTCTGAGCCGTATCTTCGCTGCAACGCAGCGTACTCCTCATTGATTTGGCGACGTGCACGTTCAAGGTCTTCCGTTAATAACTTCGCATAGGCATGATCTTCCACACCGGAGGTACTTCTAGCTGCATTGAGCATGTCTTCAACCAATGCTCGCGCCATCTCAACAGCAATAAATGGTGCCGTTCGTGAAGCAAACGACCTAGCGGCCCCTTCATTTAATGCAGAAAGTGTTCGAATCATGCCGCCAATGCTCGCAGGAGCCGATGTCATAAAAGCCTTTTCGGTGGTGCTAGCAGCTCCTGTATTTCGAGCAAACTTAAAAATAATGCCGTTACTGGAACCTGTACCAAGAAGTAAATTTTCTACTTGGGTTGATAACCCCGTCAGGGTCACGTTAGTGATTGTCGGATTCAGACAGCCGTCTTGTGTCACTGTGTCACATCGGTACATAGCGACGTTACCGCCGTGAATTAGATGCTCAATAGTCACTTTATTGCCATTCAGTCTGGTCAGTTTCGGGGCTTTACCTTGGCCATCAGCGGCATTAGCTAGATCACCAACAATGATCGAACCAGTCACCGACATAACTGCTTCAAGAAAACGGTCATCCCCCGATGCAAACCAGCTTGATGCCGAATGACGTTTCAGTGCTCGCCAAACCAAATTACCTTTAATCGTTCTGTTTACATCAGATGCCGCGACACTCGAAGCGTTCTCATATGGGTTCTTACCATTGGACTCACTCCAACTGGTAAAAATGTCCCCAGCCCCTTTAAGTGAGCTCAACATGCTGGCTTCTGTTTGCCCCTTTTTACCAAAAGCAGCCAGGGTATCGTTCACGACTCCCTGAGCCATTTGACAGGAATTACCAAAATACTCGTTCAACTGCTGGATTTTCTTTTGCAGTGTCTCCATGTGCTGAGAGCATTTCTCACACATAGCACTGAGCGCCAATTGGAATGCATACCCCTTGGCGTTTGCAGCAACAGAGCGAAGTAATTGAACAAACTGATCCGCGTTAACAAATGACAAACTTCCCGCGAACATATCAATGCCGCCACAACCGGCTTGGAATGACGGTGGCACCATAGAGACGAGGTTCTCGTTCATGATCCTGTTACGAACAACAACGCTTCCTCCAGATATAACGCCACGCCGCTGACTCTCGAATACACCAGGCGCAGTGGTGTTGGTCATTGAACCAAACAACTGGTTCATCTCCTGTTGCAAGCTTGCTTGGCTCATAGATGAAAAACCAATCGCACAGGCGATTAGCGATACTCGGATTACTTTTTTCATTGTTATAACCCTCCTTGTGCACGCAGATAGCGAACAAGGAACTCAGGGTCCTGTAATATCTTTTCGTTAAGCTCTTGGGCTGACATCGCGAGTGACACGCCGGGTTGAACAGGTCTGGTGGCATAGTAAGTTTGATCGTCAATCCAACCGGCTTGATGGGCTGCGAGAATGATTCGATTATTGAGCTCATCAAGGCTCATTGCGCCTTGTCCAATCGGAGTAATAACGTTAGGCGGGTCAACTAAGAACACGGCAGGGACAGTCGTAACGGACAAGGATTGTGCTTGTCCTGAATCGACTTTGTAATTGGGAAACTCTCCACCGGGTAAAGGCAAGCCATCGACAGCAATAGCAAACACCTCGAACCCATAGTTCAAGGCCATAGATTCGATGATAGGCGCTTGAGCATGGCAATAAGGGCAATCCGAACGATAGAAAAAGAACAAACCAGCCCGCTTCGCTACTTCACCTAAAGCTACATCACGTTGAGCGCCAGCTTCTCGATCCATCCGATTGGCAGCATAGGTCGCCAAGGGTCTGCGACTGATTTCATCCAAAACAGGATCGCCCATGACCACCTGCTGACTAACATCAGCAAACTGTGAGCCCTTATCCATCATGACGCGCTGGAGATACAGATAGGCTCTGACGTTCTCATTCGTCGGCTCATCAATTGCCTTGTCCATGAACGACTGCATGTGCTCACGAAACCAGGCAGCACTGAAAGGCTTTAGCCCGTCCTTAGTGGGCTCCACAACACCAGATTTCGGCTTCATTAGGTCTTCAGACTCGGCTGGCTCGGGAATGACCTGATACCAAAACCAACCTTCCTGACCACGCTGATAGAATTGCCCATCACTAGCATAGGCGGGCAAGATGAATAGAAAGAAAATAATGATTGGGATGGTCACCCATAGGATGAACCAAGGTAACAAAGGCGTTCTCATTGTCAGCTCCAGAAATTTCACAGAGCTAACATGCTAAAGATCCCCGTAAGAGCGATTGGCCAGATAGATGAAGGAATCGTGTGTGTTTCTGACTATCTATTAAACACTGTTACTAACGTAAGTGCTTTGGCTGATGGCACCATCACAAAGTGCATACCAGAGCTCCCATGACACCAAAACTCTGCCTGTACGAAATATTTTTTTGCTTTCTTTGAAGCTATACATTCTGGCAATAAAGATTTTGCCAATTCTGTGCTACACAATTTAGCGCACAAAGCCTTCCAAGGATGCTTAGGTACACCGCCTGAAAGCCGTTCCACAAACCTTTCCAGTGCATGACGAGTCACCACGACAGGCCCAATGTTCGGAACGTTGATGACCTCATCGATTTCTCTCACGGTAGCATTATCGACGCTGTATTCTTCGAAGGAATATGAGAGCCAATCTTCCCGTTTCTCTACCGATATCTGTGCTTCCTGGTATCGAGTGAGCAAAAACCTAGTCAGGCTGTAAAGTGAATGCTGAGTTGAGCGTTGTTTCTGTAACTTTTTGATAGCTCCTTTACTGACCCGGATTTGAAGCCCATTACCGCTTCGGTTACTCCCCATCACCTCTTTCACTGACAGTAGGTGATGAATAGCATAAAGCTCAGCTGCAATTGGCTTTTGCTGCTCAGGTAGCTTGTCGTATTGCTCACCTAAATCGACCTTTAGCTCACCACCTCTTCGAAGGCCGGTCTTCCAGTAAACCGTAAACTCACCATCAGTCTGCTTTGTTAACAGGGTTAATACCATCATGTTTGTTTCTCCTATTGGTTATCTATTTTTCATTCTCCATGTTTTTTTAAATATGCAAGGCGCAAAAAAAGGGGCCGAAGCCCCTTGGATCAGATATGAACTTTCGGAAAGCCCATGGCACCGTAAACATTCAGCACATCATTCCAATCCCAACTTTTCACGCCGAGTGACGTTGGTATCGGAGGGATCAGGACTTGTGTCAGAATGCCTTTTTTCCAGGCTTTTTTCTTGAGTTCATTCGCTGCATTCAGGCCGGTCTCAGAGAGATCGTGATCTGCCCAGATGTACAGCATTTTCACATTACTTGGTGGTTCAAACCTAGCCAGTAGCGTTGCATTCACAACCGACCAACATGTTTGCCCCGTTGCTCTGGTTACCGCTAGGGCCGTTTCTATACCTTCAGAAACACCTAGTACTTCACCAGGCTCACCTATCGGAATGGCACCACCAGTGATTGTTCTGTCACTTGGTATCGGCATCATCTTTTTAGGCTTTTCAACCGGCGCTTTGAATCCATCTTCACTTAGGTAGATCCGATGAAACGTGGCCGAACGCCCTTGCTGAGTAACGATTTTACCTAGCAGCGCTGGGTAGCTATCGATAAACAGACCATCTTCATCATGGTAAGGCAAGCTTGGATGAAACCTCAGCACCGAATCCCATTCAGGACGAAGCCGCGTCACAATGCCGCGACGATGCAAGTAGTACCAAACAGGTTGCGCACGAGTATCTGCAAGAGATAACGTTTCTCCCCACGTTTGATTCAAACGATGGATAATCGCTTTGTCCTCTTCCTGCTTTTTAGTCTTCCAGTCAACAGCGTTACTCGGTATTACCCGAGTTGGTACTTGTCCGGGTTGAATACCTAGAACTTGACCGATTGCTTCAATAGACTGAGCAAAGTTCCATCCATTAATCCAAGACAACAGTTCAAAACCATCATGAAAGATACCGCAGGTGTTACAAACGCCACCTCCGGTATATTCAGCATCTTTGAATAGCCTAAAACCATCACGACCGCCATGAACAGGGCAAGCCACATGACGGCCTTTTCGAGCAATAGCGGCATCAAGTTCTGGCACCAATGCCGCCAATACCTGAAGCCATTGGCCATTAAGATATGGCCTTACTGTGTCAATTTGTAAAGGTATCGCCATATAACCTCCTTAAGTAAAAAGCCGACTCCTACCACAGGTGGTAAAAGTCAGCTTGGGTCCTGCATTAGCCGTTCGGTTAATACAGGAACGTTAGTCAAGCTGGATACCATGTCGTCTTAATAGCCACATGATGGAATCACGAAGCACATCAGGATCGACAACCGCAGCCATTGCGCAAACACGAAAGCAAAATGGCGCTAATTCGTCATTTTGAATCCACGACAACACATCCTTGCGCAACCGAGTACTGACACGACCGTCCAGCAACACACGGATCGCATCCAATAGAATGCCTTCGCGTAACTGCCAGATTTCCGTGTCAGACCAAGTGACTGGGGCATCATCAAACTCAAATAGAAATTCGAGCTGTGATGACGTGTGTTGATGGGACTGCTTTTGTGATGAAGGAGAATGGGCAATGCGCCCATTCATTAAAGATAACCGCGTTCGGCAAGCGAAACGCAGCCCTCGGATGCGACCACGACATGGTCAAGCGTTCGAATATCAACAAGTGACAAGGCGTCACGGAGTCGATGAGTGATGCGTTTATCAGCTTCACTGGGTTCAGGATCACCCGATGGATGGTTATGAACCAGTATCACTGCTGCCGCATTAAGTTCTAGCGCTCGTTTTGTTACTTCCCTTGGATACACGCTCGCCGCATCTAAAGTGCCTTTGAATAGCTCTTCAAATCGAATAACGCGATGCTTTGTATCAAGAAACAGCACGCCAAAGACTTCGTGCTCATACTCGTGCATCAGTGTTTGCAGGTATGAGAACGCCGACGATGGCTGTTCAATTTTTCGACCTTTACTCAATCGACCACGGGCAAGCTTGAGCGCCATATCTAAGATATCCGCTTCAGTCACTTGCTCAGGAACGATATAAGTACCGGCTTCTTCGCCAGCTAAGAACTTTTTGTTTTTCATAGGAGTCTCCCAAAAAAAGCGGAGACGAACCCATGCCCAGACGGGGACGGAATCGTCCCCGCAGGGTGGTAAAATGGATGTGGTTACTGAATTAACAGTTGTTGTGTTACTTCGAATAACTCACGCTTTAGATCTTTGATGTCGTTAATCACGATGCTTTGTGGAAAGAATTTCTCAACACTGCGTGTTTGAATCCCTATTCCCAGCAGCTCAAAGCCACTTCGTCTGCACCGGTCAACAATGTCATGCGTGGCAGCCCAATCATCTGGGTCACCATCCGTTAGCACTATCATTAGCTTTCGCTTCTGTTTTTGTGCTAACAAACTGTTTGCCGCAAACCACATTGCTTGTGCCATAGGCGTACAACCTCGTGGTTTTTGGTCAAAACAGGCGGCCCGATGTCGAACCGATTGCTTGGGCAATAACGCGATAGAAACTTCCTGATGAATACCAGGAAAATAACTGACCGCAGGTACAACACCCGGTATGCCTTCCAGTGCCATGGCTAAAGCCAATGCGGCTTCATTGGCAACATGAAAGTACTTTCGATTACCCTCGCCAATGGGCTTACCCATTGAGCCCGATATATCGACAAGCAAGTGCACAGCAGCATTGGGCGCAATGCGAGGTTGCCTTTGAATAAACAATCTCGACTCACCTGCTTGTGAAGCGGCAAGACGATGGGTTGCAACTCGAAGACCTTGCCGTTTGGCATGATTCCGATTGTCCTGACTGGACTGAACCATGCCCCTAAGTCGGGCTCGGATTTGAGCCGACTCAGACGCCGATAAGGTCAAGATAGCCTCATCACCCAACATAGCTTGCTCTGCTTGGGGCAAACTGAGTGGTGTGACGCCCTGATGTCCTTCAGCTTGTTCCGACAACACTTCTGCCACTTGGGCAAAGGTATCGGGTTCAAACTGAGCGGCACTGGCCTCTAAGGCTTGTCGCAAATTGTCAGCTTGATCAGAGTTATCTGAATCCCCCGTTTCAGCGGCATCCCCCATTGCAGACGATGCTGCTTCTGGGGTTTGACTGTCACTACTGTTATTGCTGTCATTACTCGCATCTTGTCCAATGTCATTACCGCTATCAGCATCCGACTCATCCTGTGGTGGACGAGATTCTTCTTCCAACATGGCAACGATGGCATCGACAAGTTTCAGCACTTCACCTGTAGATGCCAGGCTAGGCACTGCTGTCAGCATGGCGCTTAACCGGCTCATCGCTGCGGCAGGAAAGAGTTGTCTCACTCTTTCATCAACCGCTTGGTACAATGGCGTCAGCGCTTTCTGGCCCAGAAAATGGCATCTCAAGCGAAACAACAACCAGGCTTGCAAGTTAGATGCAGGCTCAGGCTGTTCAGGTACACACATTTGCTGTGTGTCCACCATGTACTCAATCACTTGCGAAATACTGCGCCGGGTTCCGGGGTAATCCTTTGCCAATTCGTTTTCAATGCGCACATCCTCAATAATATTGAGAAGTGCCTTACGGATCGGCTTAGACGACGCCTTCTTCACCATGTCAAAATTAGTATGCCGAATATGCGCCGCTTCATGAGCCAGATAACCCCAAGCTATCTGTTGATAGTGTGGATCGTCTGGGTTTGCTGTTGGGATCACAATCCGCTCACCATCGGTAAACGCATCTTGTCCTTGAATAAGCACCTTCACACCAAACTTTTCGCCATAAGCGGCGGCAACGATTGGCAGTGCGTTTTTTAATGGATGATTCATGGGAGTCTCCTAATCATTAGGGGGAATACTCCCTCAGCGGGAGCGTTTCCCCGCTGGGAATGTAAGTGTTTAAACCTGTGCTTTTAGCTTATCCAGGTCGTATTTTTGACCTAACCAAGCCACCAATTGAGCTGGACTCTCGTGCTGCTCAAATGACGTTTTAAGCTGGTCTAAACTCAGGATGTCATCCAATGTCAGACCGTACTGGTCTTGTAACTGAGTAGACACCTCGTGTTGATATTGCAGCCAGGCCCGCTCATAAGCGGTTTGCTGCAATGCCATGTTTGGAACAAATACCATGGCCGTTACCCAAACTCCTTGTGCGTCCGCATCTGCGATCAAAACAGGGTTCTTGGGGATCACGACACTATGTGTTGAGTACGACCGTTGTACTAACGTTCGACAACACGCCACTTCTGGTATCGATTCACTTTCAACCGCATCAGTCACACCACGAAAATGTGGTTCAAACTGGTTCAGTTGGCTGGGGTTATGGATGGTTGATTGCATAATTTCCTCTTACATAGTTCAGAGGACATGCGCCCTTCGGGGCAACATGCCCTCAAGGACGTTAGAAATAAAATGAGTTTGGTACAGTCGAACCAAGGTTTGGTCTGACGGTTGGTTGTGGTATTGCACGTAAGTTATCTTCCTGAGCAGATACTGGCTGTGCGGGTTTAGGTTCAGGTTTGGGCATCAGTTGTCTGATATCCAATTGACCTTCACCGTGCATTCTCATCTTGTCTGGATCAGACAAAATTAAAATGGTCGCCATCAGTTCGTGATAGAGATTGTCTGTCACAGGGCCGGTCTTCGGCAGACGAACAAATAAATTGTCCATCGCTTCAACCATCGGCTGAACTCGATGATCCAGGAAGGACAAACCATCCAACTTGTCTCTTAATCGCTTGAGCGGATTAAGGGCTCGCTGACTGATTTGATTCTTGCCTGCAACGGAACGCTCAAACAGTTCATTGGCATCACGAGCCACCTCCCTAAAGAGGGTGTGTCCCATACCATTGACCTTGTCATCTAAGCCACCAGCTTGGTCAGCCGGTTGCATTCGATAGATGGCATAATCGAACTGAAGCCGTTGTTCCACGTCTTCGATGGGTGACAGCGCACGCCGGATTGCATCTGCAAATTCCGGGTGTTTTGCAACCCAGTCAAACGTCACCTGATCATAGTTGTCCAAGAACAACTGCTTGCACTGCGCAAACTCCTGACCGATCCGGTCAAGCTCTGGAACAATCTGATCAATTCGGTCTTCAGGGACGGCATAGCCACCTAAGAACCGCACACCGACTTGCTCACACAAACGCTGCGCTTCTTTCTTAAGCCTTTCAAAGTTCGCCAATGCCTCAGGGTCGCAAATTTTTTTACTCCCTAAGCTGGCAACATCCTTCGGTGGAAGTTGGCTGCCATTGGCTAGTCTGAAATCTTCAGGCCTTAGTTTTTTTCTACCGCTCCAGATGGAACAGTCGATGTGACAAATCAACAGTTTGTCGAGGGTTTGAATACTCATAGTGCATCCTCATGCGAGATGGGGACGCACCACTCCCAGCAGGAGCAATGGCCCCCGTTTGGGTGGTAGTAGTTGACGCGCTAATGGCAACATCACTATCAGAAATAGTAATTTTGCGAATCAGGCGACGATTGGTTGAGATCGATTTTCACAGGCATTAAGTCCAGTGCTTCAGCTATCGGGCGAACCCGCTCTAAATCACTGCCTAGCAACCGCAATACATCTTTTTCCAACTTCAGTTGGTCGGATACTTCTATCCCTTCAGGACTCGCTACTGTGAGTGAACACAGTGGTGGTAATTGACGCTTAAAGGTCAGTAACAGCAACAATGGCCACGGGCCATCATCAGTGTTAACAATGCCAGCGCCTTCACCTGACACCATGCTGATTTGATTGGTACTAGGTAATCCGCTTTTGCAAAACCCTAATGACCATGCTCCAATCCTGACTTGGTTATCATCAATAACAGCCAAGCCATAGGCTTCAAGCAGCTTTGCCATATCGAACAACGCTTTTTGCGCCAGCGAGATTTGGCCATTGACGTCCTTGCGAGTACGAAACTCCCAACTGACGTTATTGGCGCACGCGACGCTATCAAGCGCATTTGAGAGTTCAAATGGCCGCCCTTGATGATCAATGCCGACTTGTCCAACAAATCGATAACCCTTGTTGATTTTCTCATTGATTCTTCGGTCTGCTTCTGCGTTAGGATCAGTCGAGTCAATCAATCGCTGCTGCGACAATTGACCAGCTTTTCCAAACCGGACTTCAATCTCCTGGGTATCTGATCCAACGTAAATGGCCCATTCTTTGGCTGTCCCATCAGAATGACTGTAACGGTAAAGAGCAAAGCACTTTTCCATCATCAATCCTCCCAGTGGTCACCGAAGACATCAGCGGCAATACGGTGAATGGCTTCACGTTGCTCCAACTCAGCACGAGCCGTCAAAGACCGAACCAGTGCATACTCCACTGCGTTAGGAGCGCCTTTAAAAGCAAGTGTTAACTTTGCCCAGCGCACCAAGGTCCGAGTGGACATGGTGATACTAAGCTCTGCACCGCCATCCGCGCCCCCAATAAAAAGACGACGAATGTCACCAGCCACCTTCACCATTTTTTGGCGAAAGACCTCTGGTAAGCCCGGCGCAACGTTCTCCAGAATGGCTTCCTCTACAGAAGGCTCTGCATAGGTCGCTTCGATGATTCTAAAGCGATCAAGAAAAGCCAAATTCTGTTGAAGCACACCTTGATACAAGCCCGTCTGGTCACCGCTGCCCGCACTGTTGCCGGTTGCGATAAAACGAAACTTGTTATGTGGCATGATGATCTCACCGCCATTTTGTGCGATGACCAACGGGGCACCTTCCAAAATGTCATTGAGTCCAGCCAGTTCAGCAGGCTCAGCAAGATCCATTTCATTAATGATCAGCAAATGGCCATGCTTGACAGCCAGTGCCAGCGGTCCATACACAAAAGTCATGTTGCCATTAACCAGCGTGTGGTGACCGATAAGATCGGACAACTCCAATCGACCATGCGCAGTAATTTGCTGAACAGGCCAATTCAATCGAGAAGCTACTTGGCAAATTAGCGAGGTCTTACCGCATCCCGTGGGGCCTGTAATATACAAACCGTCACCGTCTGGGTTAGACAAGAACGCCAATACGTCACGTAAGTCTTCTTTTCTAAAAACATACTCGTCCTTGCGAACGGGAATGTTTGGATGGGTAGTGTCGGCACTAAATCCTTCCAGAACGAAAGCATCAGGAGCCGGGACATTAAACGCTTGATTCACTTGAACCAAAAATGGGGATTGTTCAGTCATGGTAAACCTCATCTGTTTTGACGAGGCCCCATGCCCCAACAGGGAATGAAGTCCCCGTCGGGTGGTGTGTTGATTGTGGTATGGCTGTGTATGTAAGAGTTCAGCTCGCTCTATCATTCGTACCCAGCATTGGCTACGAGTGAAACTGCTTTCTGATGCACTCAATGTAAGCGCATGAGAAAGGAGCCGAAATCGGCTCCAAGTGAACGTTAAAAATAAAATGAGCTCGGCGAGTCACCTGGCAGAACCAAGTTCTCTTGCTCAAGGCTGATTTTGATTGGTGTTTCAACGGGCTGCTCTGGCTTATTGGTGCTGATACGCAACCGCTCTTGTGGCGCTTTTCGGTAAGCAGCTAAAACCTGTTCGTCCAGCTCGCCTAATTTATCGGTGGCCAATTGCTTATAGTCCACCGTGCCCGCCATCATGTAGCGGCTGAGTTTGACCCCAGCATAGTCGGCATGAGCGTAGTTACCCATCATAGCGACCAATTTTGACTGAGCGTCTCGCATTTCCTCTTTCAAAGATTTAATGTGATTTTCCAGTCGGACAACTTCGGCATGTGCTGAGCAATACTGTCGAGACAACGATGTCCAGCGGTATTGAGCTTCACCCTTGGGAACAAAACAATCTTGTTCAGGGCATTTTGACGGTTCTTTTTTGGTCTGTACTAACTCCCAAAACTGAAGCGCTGTTTCTTGCAACTCAGTTAAGAACGCCGCGTCTCGTTGTATTTCAAACTCAATCAGTTGATCCTCAAAATAGAAAACCAACCAACCACGCGTGCTATTGGCGACCAGTATTTGATGCTGTACCTGCACCCAATACAACTGGTACGCCTCGCTTTGTTCTCGGTGAGCTTGCACATCCTCAAAAACTGACTGGCAAGGACATTTCAGTTCAACGGGTTCTCCCGCATCGTTGATGCCATCAAAGCTGGCTCGAAAGATTGCGTTATGATCGGCTTCTGCACATAACGGCAGAAGAAAGTCATTATGTGCATTCTCAAATGCTCGCCTTGCTTGAGGCTCCAACCGTATACCGCGAAGCACATTAGGATTATTAGACAGGTCTTCCGGTAATACGAATCCCGTTTTTTCTGCCCATAATCGCCAAGGTGTTTTGTAGGGTGAACGCCCCATAATAATTGGGGCTTCAGATGCCGTAACCCCTGCAATGCGCCACTGGTGCCATGCAGGAGTACGTTGTGATAGGTCGATAACCTTCATATTGCCTCCTTTGAGGGGAGACTCCCCCGAAGGAGAGAACTCCCCTTCAGGGTTAAGTGGTTACTTTGCTGCTTGTGCTAACGCTGTTTGGTGCTGAACAACACTTGCTTGAACCGAATCAATTGCCGCTTTACCGGCTTGAATCGAACCTACGACAAGGGCAACAACCAATACCAAGCGAAAAAGTGAGGCTGATTTAGTCATGGAAGATCTCCAAAAAAAGACGAGACCTTCCCCCTGACGGGAGAATAATCCCGCCAGGGTTCGTAAAATGAATGCGTGGCGCTAAGAAGCTAAAGGCTGTGTGAGCGCTTTGGCTGCTTGTTGCTGTGCATTAAATATTTCTTGTTTCGCAAACGTCAGCTCAACACCTTGAAAATGTTCATTGGCATATTCCAATGCACTATTCCAAGCGTTTGAAGCTTCCGCCCGCTCGATAAGCTTGTAAACAAGCCCTCGGGTTCGATCATCAACTTGCTCGGGTGGAATCACCGATGGCTCAACAACGTGTGTTGCTTGGCCTTCGATAATTCGCTCCGCTTCGTCTTGATCGAAAATTCCCACAAAGCCAAACGCAATGCGGGAACACTGGATCATAGATTTATGTCTTAGCATTCGCTTAGTGTGCGTCTGCCATGGACCATCTACACGGTAAGGGCCATTTTTGCCGTTACCTTCAAAAGGCGGTCGATAGACTTCATCCAGATACTCAGTGATTTTGACTGGGTGCGAACGGTCGCGCCGATAGATGATGCATTCCATCCATTCCGGGCATTCTTTCGCGCCATCCAGGGAGACTTTGTTTTCTGAAGTCTTAAACTCCATGCCATCAAACTGGTCGTGTTGATTGATGATGCGAGACCATCCATCGACACCTACCACTGGAATAATTCCAGCTTGTTTATCAGGGAACGCAAAAATCTCTTTGGTGAAAGGGTTCAAGCCGTACTGATCTGCAACCACCAAGAGCGCCATCATCTGCTCATTGGTCGGTGCACTACCGTCACGTTGCTTGAATGCTGTTGCTTTTAGGGTATCGAACAACTTGTTTGGATCGACACTAAAGCGCTCAGCAAAGCGTTGGATTAGCTTTGGCTTTTCCATTTTGGACTCCGACAATCAAAGTGGGAGTCTGCCCCTGACGGGAAAGTACTCCCGGCTGGGTTAAAGCGTTTTTGCTCGGTTAAAAATCTGGTTCAGGATAAGTTTGTGCCCAATTAGCTTGGGAGCCCGCATCATCCGCCGGTGATGGCTCAGATGCTTTGTTCACACTATCAAGAAGCAGAAACTCGTCCGCGTCCACTTCGGTCAATCGATGCTTAATGCCATCTTTCTCCCATGAGCGCGTGCGCTGAGGCCCTTGAACAAAAAGCTTCGCTCCTTTTTGGATCAAATCTTTTGCCCTTAGCCCTAACTTAAATCCACCACGATCTCGAAAAACGACCCGATGCCATTCCGTATGCTCTTTGAGCTCATTGGATTGACGGTCGCGCCATTTCTCAGAAGTGGCCAGTGAAATACTGGTCACTAAATCACCTGATGGATAGGCTCGTGTCTCTGGCTCAGCGCCAACGTAGCCTATGAGTGTTACTTGGTTTTTCATGATGTTCTCCTCGTCTTAATTGAACTCTGTGCACACAGTTGCTTCTACCCGGCTGGGCAAAGAAGACTGACGACGCAGATAGGTTGGTATTTCGAGTAAAGCCATGTCGTACTGATGTGGCTCTTTGTAAAACGCAGGTGTCAAACGGGGCATACCAGGAGCTTTAGGCACCGCCATTGGACGACGTTTTGGTGTTGGTGTGAGCAATCGCTTGATTTGAGTAAGTACAAATCGAAACGGGCGCAAGCATTGACCAGCAAGCAATCGCAAAAGCGACCAGCTCAGTTTTGCAAGCAACATAATGCCTGCGATTTGGATAATAAATCCGAAGATATATTCCATTGGTGACTCCTTATATTGGTTTTGAAGGAGTCACCCCCAACTGGGGAAAACTCCCCCAGTTGGGTGGTGAAAAGGCGAACCGCACGGAACGCATGCTTGAGCATGTAAAAACATGCAGGCTATTTGTTTAAGGAGGCTAGCTACCTCTTAGTACCGCTGAGAATACTCAGCGGCGGGCTTCCTTTGAGCTCATGCTCTCAGGCGCAGATATCACTGAAACAGATCAGCAATATTTGATAGTCAGTGTAACCGTCTTATCCAGACAGGATAGTTAGAAAGATGCTCAATTCTTCCACCTAGCTGAAAGGCCATTACCTCACAGAGGATTAGGCTAGGGACTGATTATTGTCATATCAGGAGCAAACTTATGGCCCAAGCAAAACCCAATTACTCAAAACCCATCTTTGAACAATCATTCACGATTAACAGCTTACAGGCGCAACGTGTCGTTGACCGTGTTTTTAGACGGACGGTAAGTGCGCTTTACGGAATCGATGTCATCCTGCGCATCATTGGCGATGAGAACGAAATTGATGAAGTGGAACAGATCATTAGCCAGTTGATCGAAGATTGTGCTAAGGCGGTAGACAGCGAACAAGCTCGTTTGGACAAACTGATGGAGTCCAACGGCATCGATGAAGTACCTGACTACACCGACCCGATATCCTTCAACGCAAAAATAAGTTCGCCCCAAGTTGGCCAGTTTGTTGGCTTAGTGCGCAAACTCGATGCGTTGATGATCTCAATGGACACACTCTGGTTGTCTAGCGTGCTTAGCAACAAGCAACGTGTTGATGGTAACTACGCATGGCAACAGCGCATCATCAAACTGGCTCGACGCATTATTGATATCGAAATTCGAGCTCGAAAATCAGCTCAAGCGAAGGGTAAAGAAGCAGAAGTTGAACAAGCGGTGCCGTCAACCGATGACGATATCACTGAAGAGGAAACAGATACCCCCGCCAACTAGCCAGCTAGGCTCCCATCACACAGCCCCTCTCGAAGGGGCTATTGAAATTTAGTGTTGTGGATTTTGAAACACAGTTTTGGACAAAACCTTCTTAGAGTAATCACTTAAATTAGAAAAGTGCGGATAACTTTTGGTATCGGAAAATCGCTTAGTGTAAGAGTCCAGTTTGGCTGGAGTAGATCATTGTTGAGCGCAGCCTCTCCCCTGTCACGGATTTGGATTCTTATCTGTTTTAAATGGGGCGTAAGGCTTGAGTACGGTCATATGTCGAATGCCAATTTAAGAGAGTCATCGCTGGGTCAAACAGAAAACTCGCCAAGCACTCGATTGGAAGTCATTGGAAGGAGCGAAAGCTAGCCTCCATGGTCGAGAGTTATGGACGATGTTGAAACGTGACCAAATAGAAATTGAAGGTGACACTGCCTTTGAGCGATTTTACGCTCTAGCAGAATAATTGTGTCAGGAAGATGGCACTGTCACGTCTTTAGCAAAATTTGCGACAGAGCCGTTATCAGACATACTGCGCAGATTAGTCTTTGATGATCTGCTTTGGTAATACAAACGCCGCCGCAATCATCGCAACACCAATAACAATCGCTAGCCAGATGTTATGAACGCCAGAAGCTAAACTCACTTTTCCACCAAGCATAGGTTTAAAAAGACCAAAAGTCGCTAGCCATTCATACGCAAGGGTAAACGCCCATGCACCAATTAACCCGCCGCTGACAAAGAACATAGCATCTTTACGGCCTGCCCCTAGGTTGGCAACGCCAGTACCCGGGCACATTCCTGATAATGCCCAGCCAAAGCCGAGTAACAAACCACCAATAATGACCCCAAGGTACATACCTTTAATGCTCATATGTGAAGGGTCAAAAATGCCTAGCGCGATCCCAGCAAAGAAGAGCGAGGAGGACAACCCAATCGCGGCCATGATGGTTTTCGCCAAACCTAGATCTCTTAGCGTCAGCATATCGATAATTTTATCTGCATGCGTTGCGCCTACTCGATAAAGAGCAAAGCCAAATAAAGTGCCTAGAACAATTGATAAAATAATGCTCATTATTTTGCTCCTTTCTTACCATAGATAATCATCGCAGTCGGGATAGCCACAGCAAACGCTGCCAAGGCGAATAGATAACCACTGACTGAGGTTTGCATCATACCGCTCATCATATGACCGGAGGTACAACCACCCGCCAAACGAGCCCCAAACAAGGCAATAAAGCCACCAATAAAAGTCAATGTATAGCGAATGACAGGACTATTGCCAAAGCGACGTACATGCGCTTTAGGTAACGCTGGTTCTTTGTGTTTTCTCGATGCCAAGAAGCCACCAAAAATCATACTAAACACAAAGATCAAGCCATAATTAACTGGGTTTGCGATCGATTTTGCGTACTTACCATCCGATTTTGCTAAATACTCATTGGTACTGCTGTAGCCCGTTTTTGTATCGGCATTTTGTTCGATCAAGTTTTCATCAATCGCGCTAGCAATCACGCCATCAAAGATAACAAATTGGGTCGAGACGCCAATTGGTTTAACTAAAACGATGGCGAGTAAAAACACTGCCGCTAATGCAATTGCTCCTTTTTTCCAATCCAGAGGCATAACAATCTCCTTAGGTGAGTGAATGTTTTGACACTAAGAATAATATCAGCACTTATTAATTTAGCAAGGGCTAATGTAGAGTTGGTTAATTCATGCCTGTAATCGAGAGATATACCAGAAGATATACTAAGCCAGATTGGCTCTTTGATTGTCCACAGGTTCCAGCTTCGGCTGGAACCACTTTTACCTACCGATGTAAACTATCTTCCCGTAAGCTCACCATTTTTCGTATTTTGTGAATTTTGGGTGTCAGATTAATTATATTTGGTCAAAATTCGCCCGACCGAGAACGTAGTTTTTTTGTCGAAACTATTAAAGGGGCAGTTATGTTTTTGGTTCAGCACGCAAAATAGCCTCCTGTGTTCGTAGCCAATTTAGGTGACTTGTAAAAGCGATGTATTCTTCACTACCATGTTGCAATGCCTTTTTGTAGATCGAGGCAACATATATATCTGCAAGCGAGAATGATAAACCAATAGCAAACTGCGACTCCTGAAAAAGCGTTTTTTCTAACCTTTTTAGACTCTCTATGATCCAGCGTCCACGCATGACTTTCTTTGTACTTTCATCAAGATTTGGTTGCCAGTATTTTATCGCTGTTCGGTTTTGCGGGGCGTGAATACCTGAATTGACGAATTCACACACCTGTCGAATTCTGGCTCTCTCTTGTGAAGATGAACCTAACAAAGTAGTCGTCAAATGTTGCTCATCTATATATTCAGCTATCGCCATCGATTCAGACAGCATGAAGCCATCAACCGACAGTGAAGGTACAAATCCAAGGGGGTTTATTGAAAGGTAACTAGTAGTCAAAGAATTCGAGTCAACCTCTATCCTTTGGTAATCAACTTGATTGTATTCTAACAGCCATTCGATACGCTCAGAGCTATTAGAACCTGTTGCGCTATAAAGTATGATTTTCAAAGATTACTGATCCTACGATATGCTGACATGCATTAAACATTACACGGATAAGGAAATCTAGGTCAAATATCAACCAAAGAAGTGTGACGAATAAATAGTCTAAATTATTTTGGGGCAAAAGCGCGTTAGCTGAAATATGTTCGATCTGTGATCACAAAGTGCAAAAATGGTTACTTCAAAGCGGAAAAACACATTAAAGTAACCAATATGGAACATTATTGGTGCAGCTATTTTAGAAGGGCGTGCTCAATTATTCCCCGAAATTTCTTCCGTCGCCTCCTGACGCAGTTTCTGGGCATCCATTCCGTTTAGCCGTTCAATGGCTCTGTCTGCGGCACCCTGACGGTTTCCATCCACGTTTAGCGTACTTCCTGAGCCTGTGAGTCTTTCCATATCCAGTGACGGTACTTCGGGTAGGTTGCCTGTTATCGACAAGATACCTATCCATTCATCGAGATTGACTTGGCTCCAATCTACCTGGTTTAACTGACTCGCGGTCAAACCTTCACAGTTTGGTGACTTCGCACTGCCCCAACCAAGGCCCAATTGAGGACGTACTTGTTCTTGAATGATCCGTGAAAGCGGCGAAGTAAAGCAGCAATATGATTGCCGTTTCTCAACACAGGCACCTAAGAACTTAGACTTGCAGTAAGAGCCTACGTAGTGGCAACTCTTCAATACCCGCTTGGCGTTCATTTCAAACTCGCTCTGCTCACATTTCCAGATAAGCTGAATGAGGATCATGGTGACTGAATAAATCATGTAGGCCGTCATAACCGTACTCAGAACCGTGCCCGCAGCGCCACCCAGCGCAAAGTTACCACCCGATACAACACCATCGGCTCCAACCGCGCCACCAACGTTACTAAACAGTGCCGATTGCGCCCCCGAACCAAAGGTAGAGCCTACCCACTCAGCCGTTTTGTTGGTCAACACCTGCATAAAGCCAGTCGCAGCTTGCTCCGCTCCCGCGCCAGCAGCCGTTGATGGCCCAGCCCCCATGAGAGAGTCCCATGCAGACACAAAAGGCTCTTTAACCGCACTCCAGGTACTGGTGATTGGTTCCCTGAGCGTATTCCACGAACCATAGATTGCAGAAGACGGATTCATGGCCATGACTGCCGTATCAAGCTTGTTAACCGCCACTATCATCGTGATGTAGTCCGATAACGACACGCCACTTGGCTTTTCACAGCAATCCACTATGCCACCAACGGCTTTTTTGCACTGGCCAGCATTACCTTTAAAGACCGTACACTCGACGTTATCTTGGCCATCAGCTCCCGTGCATGACATATCATTGGTCATAAACTGCGCAGCATTGAGCATCGCAGCGGCCTCTGCAAAGTTAGCCTGCTTGATTGACTCTGGCTCTAAACAATCTGTGCCCATACAGCGAACTGGGCCCTCACAGTTGAATTGAGTTTCCATTCGTGCATTTTGCACTTCAACGCTTTGTCCACAGTCATACACCAAACTTTGGATATAGCAGAAGCCTTCATGACCAGCTCCGCCTTCAGTGCATTCGGTTCTGACATACTGGCAGGCTGGTTTTTGCTCCAGCGCGGAACATGTATTGGTGGTCGTGTTTTGTCCGTTATTGACGATGGTTTGTATATTACCATTGGCATCTACCCAGCTATCTGAGCTGCCCATGTTGAACTCTGGGTGAGCAGTCGAGGCATTGTAGGTCGCTTTTGCCCTCCAGCATGAGAGCCCCAGCCCATCAGAGCTACCACGACTGGTTAAATGAGCAGGAGACGAAACAACCGCCGGATAAAGGCTTCCAAGATTGGCCAACTCGCCACTACCAACCGTTAACCCGTCGATTCGTTTTGTGCCCGTATCCAAACACTGCCACTGCACCGCAGTGAACTGATCCGTTTGCATCAAGCATTGGTCTATGCCGGGATCACTTGATTGATGAACAACCTCCTGTTCTAAGTACTTGCCGGAGAAGGTCAATGAAGCTTTCAGTTTCGCAGGAGCCAAACACTTCTGAACTTCTCGGCTGCAAGTATCGAAATCGACTTTATTCCAGCCGGATTCACATCTGGAACGAGTGACTTCCTGAGGTTCATGCCACGAAATAATCGACCCATTGACGACTTTACACAATGAACCAACCAAGGTTCCTTTTGGACAGGTCATTTCAGGGTACTTAATGGACGGTTTCGTCTCATTGACCGTTTCCTTATTGCCCGTCAGTGAGAGTGTCGTTTTCCAACCATTTGCCTTGGAGGGCGACTCGGTGATTTTTATCTCAGTATTTTGATTATCAAAAATCCTCAGCGTAGCGTTTCCAGTTTGCATAGTACTGCTGTGCTGTGGAACAAAACTGAGCGTTTCGGAGCTAAAGCAACCACGCTCAATGGACCAGCTTTGTTGATGGGTTTCAGCGGATACACGTCGCTCTAACTGACACTGAGTAAGCGTGCTGATCTTCTCGCACACCTGGTAATCCGGTACATGCTTGGTTTCAGTAAATGGCGTAATCGTCTGAGTAGGCTCACAGGCCTCAAAACTACTTGGCATAAGGTTGGATACCACACACTTTGGATCGCTGGTTTGCAATCCACAGTCATAGGTATCGGTAAAACGAATGCATTCACCTTTATCATTGGTCTCGGCACATTCTGACGACATGAAGCCACAGGAAGGGTTCGCTTCAAGCACATGGCAGGCCTGATTTTCAATCCCCTTATAGCTTTCGTCATCCACACTCACTTGTACACGCCGACACAAAGGCGATATGCCAGCCACAGGGCTTGGGGCAAAGTAGGATTCACAAACTGAAACACCATTGACCACCGTACATCCGTTGGTTGAAGACGGCTGATCCGTGCATTGAATGCTGTAGTCTGAAAACTTCGTCGGAATATCAGCTGCTTGTTCGATACAGGATTGCGGCGACCAACTATCATTCATCACCACCTTGGTTGGATCAAAACGCACCTTGATGCGTGCATACCCCTCACCACTACCCGTAACCGATACGCGAATTTTTACCGGCACTTCTAAACCTGGTTCTACCGCTTTTAGCCTGGCAGTGAGATCGGTATTTGGATTGCGCTCCCAACTGGTACTAAGCTCGCAGCGACCTGCCGTTTCTGGTGGAAAGTTATTGTTCGGCCCAGACCAGACTTTCTGATCGCCAAGCCACACCTGCATGTAGTCATCCCATTTGGCGTACTCAAGAACGGCTGAGATAATCGCATCGGGGTTCACGACTTTGAGTGTGATGGCCTGTTCAAACACTTTACAACGGCCACTCCAGTAGTTGTCGCCTATTCGTCCAATCCAAACTTCAAGACATCCCTCACCACAAGAGCGAAGGTTCATTGGTCCTGAAACATGCTCAATAATGCCAGCCGTGTAATCGTGAGTAATAGTGCAGCTGTTAACCGCTGTATTGAGCCTGTCGCATTGCTGGTAATTTGGACTGCCTTCACCTTGAGATTCACAGCCTGGGAAGCTTTGCGTCAATAGATTAGGGTCAGTTTGAACCGCATCAGTTAATGCCCAAAGCGGATCATTGACCATATCTGGCCGAGACCTGTCTTTGATTTGCTGTAGCGAGCGAAACGCCTCACCCGTAGCGCTACTTTCGGATGCCATGCTCTCTTGGCGCTGCGTCCCCAATTGATTCATGCTGGTATCAGAGCCATAAACGCCCGTTAAGACATCCAATGAGCCCTGATCCATACCAGGGAAAAGCTCTTGCAAGTTAATGGACTCATGACCACTGCCATTCGGCACCGACAATGTATTGCCATTGAGTGCGGGCATCGTCCAGTTTTGCAGCAATTGCTTACCTTCTTGTTGTCCGCTTAGACCGGATTGGCGCTGCACATCAGCGGCCACACCATGTAAGGGCAAGCACGCCATAGTGATAGATAAAATACCCGCTAACACTCGGGTAAAAAATGTTGGTTTCATGGTTAACCTCCCGAGTTACAGCAGTCTTGCCAGCGCCACAAAATGTAGAGCGCATCTTCACCGGCACCGGGGATCGTTCGCCACTCTCCCCATTTCATGGTGCTTTCACCGATGACATGCGCACTTTCAGTTTCCGGTACAGGGAAGAACATACTCATCTTGTATTGGGATTTCGGCAGCATGGGTTCGATAACAGGTCGGCATAGCGCACTGTTCCCCATTGTTCGCCTAGCAAGACCACGCCTGTGTTGAGCCGCGATTGCACGCGCCGCTAAGTGGCTGGTATTTTCTGCTAATGAGCCAAAGGCTAAGGTGTGGCCAGATAACGGATAGAGATGGCCCCAACTGCCAGCACACCAAAACAACTGGTCGATGGGTTTACCAAGCGTTGATGAAGCAGCGTCAGCGGTACAAGCAGATATAGCCAATGGATTGGCAACGGCAGCGGCTTCAGGCTGAGTAAAAAAGGCCAGTTCATCGTTCAGCCATGTTGGGTCCAATTCCGACAAATACATCAAGTCAAAGTCCATGTAACCATCGGCATTGCAATTGCCATCCATGAACAAATCGAGCATGACCAAAAGCGGAAAGGCGTAATAATGGTAATGGTAGAAAGCAAGATCACCGGTGTCGTATTCACCCTCGCCATGACCACCTTGCAGTCGTCTATCACCTAACGGTAAACGAATCCCTCCCAGTGAAGGCGAACAACCTGGCATTCTGACCAGTTCAATCAAACGCGCTGGCTCCCACATGCTGGTAACAATACCTGGCCTTGGCACACCTAAGTTGTCTTCACATAAGCAAAATGACTTGTTTGATGCGCCGCTTGGGACACTGCCAGAGCCAAGAGGAAGACCCGCAACTCGGATAGGAAAAATGCATGACCAGCAAACATCCGTCAGCAACTTACCCGACAATAAACCCGCGTCTGGGCAGGTCAGTTCGGCTTTTGCAGGAATAGATACGCCAAGGACAAACATGACAACGAGAGTCCGCAACAGACGATACATATTATTGAGCTTTTTCATGAACAAGCTCCTTTGCTGGAATTTCTTCTATTTCAAACGCGAGCCCCTTTGCTTGAACAAACGATGGGGTGACTTGCAGATCAAAGCGCTGCTTTAGCGAGGCATTGAGAAGGTAAACCGGACTATCCAATGTCTTTTCGAGCGCATTGAGGCGATTCCAGCCTTGGGCACGGTCGAGCTGCGTGGTGATAAGCGTAATGCGGCGCAGCGTCCTATCTTGCGTCTCAAGCCAATGCGCTACTGCGTCCACTTCTTCAGCGTTCGACGCATTAAACACCACGAGCTGCTGAGTAAATGGCAAGGCTTTGAGCGGGTTAATACGCGTTCCTGCTGGGATCAATGTTCGGCCATTGGCATCCAATAGTGGCCGCTGCATGACGATGGTTGGATCAACCGTTCTTATCCGATACTGCGTGGCTTTGGGTAAGTCAGTGAATGTTTGGCGAGACCAGAAACGCTCAATGGCTTTTTTCTTTAATGCGCCCAGGTCAATCGACTGTAATCGCTGCATCGCCACTTGCATCAAATCCGGTTCTAAAATCGAATGAATCGGACCGCGTTGACCCAATGAACCGGTATTGCCGGTTTCAATTTGGCGTTGCAACCAGTCCTTGCTGTAAACCCCTAGTGCACTTGCAGTCACCTTGTCATCGTCTATGCGAAAAATGGCAGGCACGCTAGTCACCCGCCAGTGCACAAAGGCTTTCGGATCGATTCGAACCTGAGGAACAGGATCAAGCCCCGTCATCAGGGTATGCCAATCACGGATAGCTGCCCCCAAGGTCTTTCCTTCAGGAATTCCCCGAAACAACACAATAGCGCCGGTAGCACTGGCCTCTTTAAATAGCTGCTTCAGTGAGGAATCTCCCAGTGAGGACGACGCAAATATCAACCATTCATCGTCGTGTTTGAGCGACGCAGGTTGTTCAATCGGTGAAAAAGGCTCGATAAATTCAGATGAACCATCCACAGCACTTTGTAAAATGCTGCGGCTCATTTCGACGATCTTTTTGTCCTCGTCAGACAACGGATAAGGCTCTTGTGCCCAGGACACTTGAACCCAAGCCAATGGAGCAACGAACAAAAATAAGAGGTATAGTCTTCTCATCATCCACCTCCTACCAAAGCGGCCAAGCGCGACCGACAATCTGCTCGCGCTTAACGGCATTCCAATAGCGGGAGTCGAAACTTGTTGCAGCCTCGCCGGAAAACCAATATTCGTTTTTTTGCAGCGTCAATGAGCGGCTAAATTGTGATTCCGCCGCACCAAGACGCTGGGCTAATGCCATGCCGGTTGAGACTTCAGTACCGTTCACCAGCACATGTTCAGGAGTCACATTGACTTCATCCCCAGGCATCCCTGTTAGGCGTTTCAACATACGAGTACCGTCGTTATATAACGGAGCGAGTCCTTTTGAGTGGAAGGCATACAAACCATCCTTAACGGGCTCTTTATTCCATAGGTCAATCAGATACACCGTAGTATCAGGCAGGCAGCGCTCTTGCTGGGTATCAATACCTATTCGGTAGCGCATCATGGCGTAGGTGCCTACCAAGGCCATGATTAACGCAAGAACGGTCAAACGGATGAGATATGGCCGCCAAGGCATTCTTTTACGGAGTATCTGCATGAGACACCTCCTTTGATCCTACTGGCACAAATATGGAATCATCAGCACCCACCACCGCTTGGGCATCCAGCACGATAAAACCGGCTGCTTTTAATTTTTCAATTTGCTGATTGGTCTGAAGCAACCTGGATTCGATGTCTTGTTCGCTGGCATTGGGGCCCAGTGACAACACCGCCTCCCCAAAATCCACGACTGCAATGGGCATACTTAACGCCAACTGGCTGTGGATGGGTTCGAGTGTTTTCATTAAGAGCCAGCTGGTCATTAAACCGCTACCAGCAATAGACAAAGTAATAGAGGCCATAAATGGCCAAAGCGTGGACTTATTCATAGCCTCGCTCCTTCAACAACTGAGAGATGGCATCAGCAACAGAAAGGCCTTTGCGCGTTAACTGTTTAATCGCGTTTACATCTTCTGCACGGGACGAGTACAACAGCTTGTGAAACGGATCGACGATGAGGCGGCCAATCCCGGTGCCCATTTCGGTAATAAAGAAAATTTCGGAATAGACACCAGTGACGGTATGAACGGTTTTCAGGTACTCATAACCGCCTTCACCTAGTGGCAAGCGGCCTTCTTTTTTGAGTGCGTTGATGGTTTCAGCTTTTTGGCCAAGCAGGTACATATTGGCCGAGTTTTCAGCGATGGCTTTACCTGTAGGGCTGTCATACAAATCGTTGACCGACTGCGTTACCGTTACAGCACTGCCGCCATATTTTCGAAATCGCCGGTAACCCGTCTCGATGAACTTACCGACATCACCTTGAGTCAGCAGATCCCAGGCTTCGTCGATAAACACAATCTTGCGACGATCCCGCTCACCTAAGTACATCTCTTGTTGGATTTGGTAGATAAGCTGAAGCAACACCACTTGTTGTAGGTGCTTGCGCCCCTTGAGCTCTTCTAACTCCAAAACAGTGAAACGGTTTTTGAAGCGAATATTGTTGTGACCATTAAAGAAACGGCCATATTCGCCCTGTGTCGTAAACGGATAGAGCTGCTCACCCACGTCTTGCACACGTCGGTCTTCGTGATTTTTTAAAGCCTCTGCCACATCATCAACTAACATCGCACGACCTTTTTTCTCCCACAGTTCACGGGTCTGACGTTTTAGGTTGGCCATCTGAAAATCGGTTAATGACTGCGTAGGTGCGGCCATTGCGGCCAATAACCCAACCAGTACATCCGCTTCTTCGTCATAGTCCTCAACGATTTCAAACGGATTTAAGCAAATGCCACTGTCCCGCCCGAACTGTAAGAACTCACCGTCATAGACTTCACACAGCTTTTCATAAGACCGGCCAACATCAATCACCCAGCATTGCCCGCCTTCTGATAAGTAGGAGGAGATGATTTCGTTCACTAGGAATGACTTACCCGACCCCGATTGCGCCGCGATGCAACAGTTGTAATTACTGCCCGAGTCATAAAGGGACACACTCATGATCTGACCATTACGGGAAACAAAGTTAATCACCGGCGTGCCAGTGCCTTTCCAATCCGCAAACAAAGGCAACAGAGGGATGACATGCCGTGTCGCCATGGTCTTGAATCGAAACAAGTCGTTCATCGCCTGGCGGTCAGCACCAAATGGCAAGGCATTCAGGAAAATGGGCAAACAGAAGTACTTGTCTTCCATCAGCTCAAATCCGAGTTCTTTGAAATAAGTTCGAGCATTTGAAACAGAGCTGATGGACGCTTCTTCCGTTGGTGAAAACAGCGTTAAGGTCATGTTTGCCCGAATAGGACGATCACCTTCTTGCAAGGCTTCAAAAAGAACATCAAATCCCTTTTTCTTGGCTGCAAGCACCGGCACAAACTTGAGCATCGGCCCATAGGCCTGATTAACCGCCCATTGACGCTTCGTCTCTAGACGAGATCGCATCGCCTCAGCTGAAGGAAAGTGAATGGTGACATTCAGCAAAAAGCTTCCGCGTAAACCGCGACTGCCCGTCATCATATCGCCCGCAAAACTTGCGGCATGACCAAACCAAATCCGCTCAGGCAAGCGCTTAAACGATAAGGTTTTAACTCGGTAATCGCCCAGCATCAGACCTTGGCTATCCACCTTGATAGCTCGGTCATAATCCAACACTTGCTCTCGAAGTGGTTTATCTGCCTCACTGCGGATTGGAGATGGATTGCGCCAGGAAGCATCTTTTCCCCAGTTAAGTTGCGCACTTAATGCCGCGAGCCAATTTCGGTCAGTCATCTCAGTGACGCGAAAACCAACCGTTGCCAGCGCTTGCAAGAAAGAAGCCCGAAGCGCGGATGCTCGACTCAACTCACGCTCCGTCGGTATAGGACTTTCCAAAGGCAATTTGCAGGTGACGATCAGTTGAAAGTTGCGTACCTGAGTCTGGGTCGATTCTTCTATCGGTTGAACCGTGCCCCCATCGAGGAAATCCGCACGTTTGCGTATCGACGCCCTGAGCAATGGATCGGATTGACGATGCCGTAAGCCCATCATGCGTTGAAGGTCGGTTTGAATATCAGGCGAGGCGTACAGGCCAAATTGTAGCAAAGTGTCTTTTGGCCAGTCGTTGTTAAGTAGAACATTAACCCTGTCTGCAACAGACTCATCACCACCCGGCAATGGGTCACATAGAAAACCAAAGCCAACACTCTGGTCTTCCATGAAAAACAGTTGCTCATCGTCTGAATAGGCCAATACTGGCAAGAGCTCTGAAGCGCGTTGCCCTGAATACAGAGAGGCTTTCATTAACGCCCCTCCAACCAAGCAGAAAGATCATAAGGACGGCCTCGGCTGATGCGACCATCATTGGCGACGATGAAAGGCACACCTTGAATTCCCAGAATTTGAGCGGTCACCAAGGTACGCTGCATTGGCTCTAAGTTGCAGGCATCATCCTGCTCTAGGTTACCAATCCGGCCATTGAGCAATGCATCGGTGGCCGCTTTTTTGTCACGCGCACAGCCAAGCTGGCGAACCTGACGCTCTGAATCAGGACCAAGCACTGGCACAGGGAGAATTTGGAAGGTGTATTCTTTGGTTAACGGTAAGGCTTGTTTCAAAAGCTCATGGCAGTGCGGGCATCGTGGATCAACAAAGACCACCACTGTCTTTTTGCCTTCGCCCAGCGTCAGTGGGTTCAAATCATCCATTTTTAAGCCAAGACGACTTAAGTCCAGCGTGTTACCAGCTTCACGAATTTCTTCAAGGCTGGTAAGCGGCTTTTTGGACCAGGCATCATAGAGCGTGCCATCAATGACGAACCGGCCACTGTCTGACATGAAAACAATACGGCCATTGCTTTCGACCGCTTTCATACCCGTGACAGGTAAAGAAACCATGCCGTCAATTCTGCCAACGGGCGACACTTCAGACACAGGTTCAGCTTGAACCAATGGAGACAGCGCAAGCGCCAGAATAATTGGAGATAGTTTTCGCATGAGGAGTCCTCGTTAATGTAAATCGAGGCTCCAGTCTATGCAGTTGTCCTATGTGGACTCGGTTAGATAGATTGAAGAAATCGCAATCTAACTAGGGGGCTTATAGCTCGTTGAGGTTTGTTATAAACGAATTACTCGGCGTTTGCGTTAACAAGCCAATCATCAAGCACTTGCTTCAATTTATCTAATTGCTCTTGATGTTTTGCTTGATTCTTTGCCAATTTGTTAATGTTCTGCAACTTCCAACGAATCGCTGGCAAGTCTGCTGCATTAGGATAGTCAAACAATGCCCAGTCAGGTTGCCCTCTTTTGAATGACATAAGGAAAGCATGATCCCTTTCTGTGAAATGTTTTTGCAGTTCAATTAACATCATGGGCCTAACAGAGGCTAAGTCTTCGCATTCAACTTTTTCAAAAGTCATTCCGTCAAATTCTGCCTGAAATTTCTCATTTAGAGGCTGCCAGTTTGGCGACATGACTTCATTAATAGGCCGAGGGTGACTTAATGTATAGGTTAAAAAACCCACCAAAATCTCTCTCGAAATCCCTTCACTGCCAAGTAACATACGCACATCAAATAAGTCGCGAGGATGTTGGCGATCCATTGCAGCACACAATTTTCCACCATACAGATCGGGAAGACTGACTACCTGAATCTCAGCATAACCAAACTCGTCTTCAACAGACTCTTGAACTGGCATTATTTCTGCACTATGCAATGTACCTCTGGCGACGGGCGACACTTCAATTTTGATCGTCGCAACCGGACTTGATACAACGATTCTCAGTTCATCAGCTTTATTATCCTGAAATGCCGCTCTGATATCTGGTTGAGTATTGATTCTGTCTGTAATGCGCTGCAATGCAGCCCTGACATTAATCAAAGCCTCATCTCTTGGTTCAAGTGGAAGATAAGCAAGATCAATATCTACAGATAACCGAGGAAAATCTCTCACAAATAAATTAATGGCGGTGCCACCTTTAAGTGCAAAAACCGTCTCTGTTGCTACCACAGGAAGCAGTCTTATGAGCAAGGAAACCTGTTTGTAATATGGGCTATCTTTATCCATTATGTTGTTCACCTTTTTTGACGCTTAATATCTCTGGCACTGTGATTTGATATCGCTCATCAAAACGTCCTTTTTCGACAACCTGCCGCTTTCCTGCACCCAATTTAATTCTTGTTTCATCTATGCGATTGACCCACTGGTGATCGTAGTATCGACCCAGAAATAGAAATATTCGGTTTGCCTGAACAGAGCTGCTTCGCTCAAGAATATCTTGTACTTTTCTAGGGCTAAGATTGACTAAACCCTGAAATAATTCTGCGACATGCTCAAATGAAATCAGCTTCCCAATCCCGTCTACCACTTCATAGGCAGCAAGTTCTGCACAGCTGACAGTGAGTTCTTTCTCTTTAACCGTGATCCTTTTCAAATCTTTCTCGGGATTCACTTCAAGCTTATGATTTCCACAGTAAAACCAATTCTGATAAGGGAATTCACGAAACCATTTTGGTAAGGAAGACTTATTTTTAACGCAAATCCAAACTTGCTCTTTGTTCAGCTGTAAATAGTGACTCAGTCCTTGGTGAGTTAAGCTGCTCAATCCAGCCAAATGAACTGAAACGCCCAATTGCACATCTAATGCTTGAATGGCATCAACCCAAGTTGGCTTTATATCGCCCCGCGCATCTGGACGATAATACACGCCAGAACATAGCTTCTTTAGCCAACCGTTCTGCGCGTACTTTTGAGCCAAGGAATAGCTCACACCGTTTTCAGTCAGCCATTGCTGAAGTACTAGCGCACCAGGAGAAGTATGAGCAACAAGCCAGTTTATCTTAGATGACATTTTAACACCCTAAGTATGAATATCACGAACAGTATAAACCATATAGTTTATTGTGACAGTGATTTTAACACCTTAGGTGTTAATATACCAAATAATGTAAACCAAGTTCGTTAATGTGGCGTCGCTGAAATGAAAAGGTCTACACAACATCACCAATAACCCGATGTTGTGTAGACCTAAGTTTGATTGCATTAAGTGAACTGCCTACTATGGCTCACATTCAGGTGCCCAGTAAGACGGCGCTGATTGCTGGAACTGTTGTGCCAATAACTTCTTGAGTGCTGGCAACAACAGGTAAAGTTGCAGACATAACACTTTCAACGACTGTTGGTGTGTTGTAGAGACCCATACCGCCACCAATGCCCAAGGCAAAAGCCATCAAGCTTTGGCGAGCGATACCGCCCACAATACCCACCAGAACCATGGCTCCCGCTACGATCCGTCCCAAAGTACCTTGGGTCCAATCTTTTAGGGTATCCCACACATCAGTGAAAGCATCACCACCGGTGCCCGCAAATGAGGGCTCCGAAATCATTAACGCCATTAAACCAAGCGCACCAATGGTCATTAGGCGCTGAGTTTGAATGGTGCGAACTGCATTTGTCATTCGTTAGTTTCTCCGTAGATACTCAAGTTATCGCGCTTACCATCAACTCCCGCTGAGGCTGAATCGCTTTGAGTCTGAAGTGGACGTAGCACTGGCGAAACCGTTCGAGGTGCTGACACCCCAATATCCCACCGGCGCGGTTCAATTTCGGTAAACACGTAGCTGGATAAATTCAGATCCCCACGGTCATCCTCCCAAGGCGCAATCCAAATCCGCATTACCCTTGAAGGAATGCGAATAGGTGCAGATTGCTGCGTCTCGGGTAATGCTGGATGGCTCAGCAGTCCTGTCTCTAAATCAGATTGTGAATACCCAGAGGGAGAACCAATTCGAGTCGCCACAGCATCAATCGTCTTGGGTGCAGCGCCATTACTGGTAAGCTCATAGACTTCACGAGCGGATAAACAGCGCACACCGTCAGGCATACCTGGGCATCCATATTCACTACTCCCAAGACCCAATGAACTACAGCCAGACAATAAGGTTGAGCCGACTGCCAATAAAAGTAATCCAGCTTTAGACCACTGTTTTGACTGGTGCTTTGGGTTGTTCTGCATTGATGTCGTCATGGTTAACTCTCCTCTGGATACACATCTTATTGTCTGAAGCGGACTTCGATCGGTTAGCAACATGCAGGATTTTTTCATCTTCTTGCACCTACCCCTTGCGAAGTGGCCAACGATAACGAGGCCCCACGAGTGACTATGACTTCAATTCTCCTTGCAGCGTCTACCTCTATGACTGGGAACATATTTTCAGCCATGTCCAAATAGAACTTGGCCACTCGATCCAATGCTTTACCGGTGCCTTTAATCGCAGCGCCTTGTAATGCTTCTTGGCTCATGACTTGTTGGTACAACTGAGTATCACCGGCATTACCCGTCTGAATCGTCGGAACAGGATTTACATCAAATGCGCCAGCCAACCCCTGAAGGAACCCGGCCATCATTGATTTGGCCACCAGCTGGCCTTGTTTCGACACTAATCGGCCACGAATACCGGCTTTGCCGTCTTCACCCACAGCATAAGAATCCAGTCGCGTTTCAATGACGCCACCATCTTCTCTCACACATGAAATGGTCTCGCCTCGCAAATAAGCACGCTCAGAGCTCAAATCACCGTAACCTGCGGCGATCAAGAAACACTCTTTGATATCCGCTCTAAATCGGTTAGGTAAGATGGCTTCCTTTTGAATCCTCAGCAATGCAGGAAAAGGTTCACGTCTTGCGGACTCGTGAGTAGGTGCATCCAAACCTGTGATCAAAGTACCTGAGATGATGCTGCCCGCCGGTAGATACAAAGGCGGCGCTTCTTGCACAACAACCTCTGGTTCAGCAACCACTTCAGGCTCAATCATACGGATCGTGATTGGCGGCAATGGAACATCTCGTGCTCGTGTACCTTGGCCATTGGCTGGCTGCTGATAGAGCGGATCAGGCAGCGGCGCATTGGCAAAATAGTCGTCTGGGTTAGACGGCAGTGGCCTTTCTTCATTAGGCAATTCCATGGCAGATAAAGGCACTTCAAAACGGCTACTTGTGCCTTCAACTACTGAATCCCCCCCAGCGCGAACATCATCAAGTTCCGCTCGAAGGCGAGCCAACTCCGCATTGACCTCACTTGGTATAGAAGGCGAACCTGGGCTTAGCCGTCCTGAATCGACGTCACGACGCAAGCGTTCAACTTCACGGCGTAACTGTTCATTGCGCTCACTGAGTAGTTTTACGTTCGCAGCCAAACTATCGACCCCAACATCACGAGTATTGGTATCCGTAAGAATGTGCCGGATCGTTTCCTGCCGGTTCCGACTGCTTGAGCCATCGTCAGGATTAGGTGAAAACACCATCACCATAAGGATGAGACCACCAGTAATACCAGCAACCGATAGACCCCGCTTCATGTTCGGGCTCATTTGTTCCCATTGTGCTTTCATCGTTATTCACCTCCCACAAGAAGCGAAGGTCGCAGACTTTCCACCGCTTCTTCACGATGATTGCGAACAACCACATACAACTCAGTCTTTTCACCCGGCAACAAGATATTGCGAGGCCAGTAGGCGCTTGCCACTATATCTGGTGCATGACAGGCTATTTCTCTGGCTTCTATCGGCTCATCGGCAAAGCTTTCAACCAGTCCTACATAGACGGTGAAGTAATGTCCCGTCACAATTTGCCCCTGCTTAAAACCAAACTTTAAGCCCGGCTGAAAACATTTCGGGCTTGTTTCAGTTTGGCCAGCTAAACGGATGTCATAGCCTTGTGGTAACTCATTTAGTGCAAGGCGTCTGAGTAAATCACGTAAGCTATCGACGTATGGCTGAGCCGTTTCCCAAGTGGCGGCTTTTCGGTTCACGACGCCCTTAATAGGCCACTGCTGACCATCAATAGCTAAGGTGATTTCACGCGGTGGAATACGACGAGGTACTAAGGTGACAGATAATGCGGGCGCTTCCTGACCAGGCGGAGTGATGTAAAGTGAAACCGGTGATTCTTTGTCAGTGGCTACATATACAACATTCCCCTTGATTTGCGTCTGAGCATCACTGGTTGTTCTCACCTGAGGCGATTCAAACGGCGTCACAATCCGATTCAGATGACCAAGTGCTACAGGGATCAGTTCATTTACCCCCGGTGTCATCAGTAGCGTTGTTGGCGCATCCGTTGCAACCGTATTGCTTTGAACCGGTGGATTTGCTGTAGCGGGCTGCTTCATCACACTGGCTGGCACAATCGGCAATTCCACGTCTGCATACGACGCTTGAGATAACAGGACGCCACTCAAGCACATTGCGATTAAGCTTGGTGTCATCAATCGACTAATTTTGGTTCGCATCATTCACCCTCCGGTTTTGCTCTTGGGTCAACTTTTCACGAACTCGCTTCGTTCTAGCTTGCCCTTCATACGTATCCATCCAACTGAGCTTTGGACGGTATTGCTCAATATCGATATCAAACTCATAGGTGCGAGTTTGGCGCTGTTCATCTCCAGATGGCCCTGAAACCAAGGAATAACCGGTCACAAAGACATGCCCGGTTTCATACTCATACTCCACTTGTCTGGGTTGGAATTTGAGCGTGACTCGGTCTTCCCGGATTTGTCTTGCCTGAATCTCCAGTGCATCGACCACTTGCTGGTACACCGCTGGAGAAAGTAGCGGCTCAATAGCAACCCGGATAAAAGACACATTACCCGGCGTCACGTTGCCCATAAGCTCAGCCAGGTAGAGCCCCCAGGATTCCAAGTAAGGCTGAGTAGCCTGGTTTCGTGACACTTCAGCCGTTTCAGACAAAGTTGGTGGTTGAATGGCTACCACGGTATTGCGAGAAAATGCCGCTACCGCAAGCAGCAAGTTAGATAGCACCAGCACTGCAATCAGGAACCGTTGCCATCGGTTCTCTAATTGCGTGCCTTGCCATGATTTTAAAAACACGTCGAACTTCACGGCAGATAGCTCCTGATAAATGGGTTAGGGATCGTCTTGGCTTTGGTTGGCAACAGTCCGGCCCAGTAGATGGCGTGAAGAATAAAACCATCTGGGCGACCATCACGAAAACGCCGATAGAGCTTGGTTGTCACCAACCCCAACAGGCATAAAACCAAGGCATTACCGGTAAAAATGCCGATCACTAGCCCCAACAGAATGGGAGCCATCTCATCGGCACTCCAAAGCAGGAAGTGCGGCGGGTCATCGATGTAGGATGGAATACTCACAGGTTCCATAGTCACTCCTCGTTGTTTGAATTGAGAAGTGAAGAATGCCTCGGGATTGGCAGCTTCAGTGGTCAGCTAGATGCCGAATTCTTGAATGTTTTGAGGGTTCTACTCAGACAATACTAATAATTGATCTTTTTAATGCAGTTGATATGATGGGGATATTGGTCGTGTCGAGACCAGCTGCCCACTTTAGCAAACCCGGACGGGACGACATGCATATCAAATTTATTTTTTGCTTAGGTTTTTTCTGCGACCTCGGCAGTGGGCACCGTATTCGCTAATAGGAGAAACTCAATGCAAATTACTAAAATCATTTCCTCTGCCACGGTTGAACGTTTAAAGCAAAAAGCACGAAAGCTTAAACGTGAAAAATCCATTACACACACTCAAGCACTCGATGAAATTGCAGTATCTGCTGGTTTTAATCATTGGCATCAGGTTGTACAAGCTAATGACGTACTGAAACCATCAGAAGTGGCATTATCTTCTGGGTGTGTCATGGCTTTTGATGTCAAAGATGGTATGGATGTCGATACCAGTGATGGGGTCTTAATTGAAGACCACTTCTTGGAGATGCTCACTGAAAAGCAGCTATTTGAAATTTATGCCAATTCCCCTGATGAGGACGACGAACAAAACAGACCGCTAAAAGAAACGCTATCGGATTCAGAGCTTGATGAGTACTTTCGAGATGATTGCTCATTCATGTACTTCCGTCTTGCCGAACCTCACGCAAACAAACCGCTGAAAGAAGTATTGGCTCTTATACGACAGTACTCGTTTTGGATGCCGCAATATATTTGGCTTCAAGGTCACCTTATTGATACTTATCATTTGCCAGCTGAAGACGAGAACGGCAATACCGTAGGCGTAAGGTTTTAGCTCTACAAGATGAGGCCTAACTGGCCTCATATCTTCTTCTGCAAGTGACTTAACGCCAACCCTGCCATCAATGCTAAACCGATGATCAGCGACGGTAACATCACAGGTGGAATGGCCAGCGGGGCGAACAATCCCATAAACAGCAAAATGACGCCTGTGCCCAGGATAATCATGCTGTAGCGGTGAATGATAGGGCTCGAAAAATCAAAGGTTGTTTTCTTAATCTTCCAGGTCATCAAGCCGTCCCACAGCGCCGGTAACATCAGAATAAGCGCAAAGGGCAACCAGACCATCAGCAAAGCAAATCGAGTGAACACTTGGTACAGCACATCAAAAAATGCCTGAATACGGTCTTCTACCCACACAAACCAAAAACCTCCCATGTTCTCCATCCCTTTAGAGCGCAGTCGCTGCTCTTCAGTGGGGATTAGAAAATCTCGCACAGATTGCTCCATCTGCGTATCCACAACCCATGACTGATACCAGCGATGGCTAGATTGACCAATCCAATAGCTTGTTTGTGCGCCCAATTGGTTTTGGATCATCTGCTTCTCTTTACTGATGACCCGGCCAGTCCAATCACCGGGCACTAAAACGCCAATGGCAATAATCTCTAGCATCAGTGCCAGACACAGCAGCCAAACCGACTTATGCTTGCTCATGCCAAACATCCTCTTCTACTCGGGCCAGCATGGCTGCAACGGTTGGCGTCATAATTCGGGCTTTAATCACTTGTTGAAGCCGCTTTGTCGTCGTATGACCACTGACATAACGCACATCGATGCGTCCTTCAGCCAGATACGCCATTCGATTTGGACGATTACGAATCCAGGTGTGGAAATAAACACCATCCACGGCGGCCCACTCGAAATGGTCAGGATCACGCAGGCGAATCCCTGTTAAAGCACTGGCGGCAGTCCAGGTAAGTGCCTCAATGAAATGCCAAAGGCGTACACTATCATCATCACAACTGACTTCTTCATAACTGCCCAAGCCATTGCACAGACACAAATCAAAGATGGAATGGCCATCTAACGTGAACGCATCCGTTAAGTAGTCCGCCAAGCAATACACCGAGGCCAAAGCATGAGGCCAGTCGGTTTCAAGCAGTCTTAAGGTTTCCTTGAACTGGGGGTTATGTTGCTGCCACTGAGCGATCATTTCTTTACTAGTAAGTGTTGTCATTTTCAGACAGACAGAATGATGCATACAGACTCCTTATGCTGCCTGTGTAGAGCTGGTTAAAATAGGAATGCGGCCTTTGATCACGCGGCCACCTGAAAGCTTGGCGATGTACTCTAGGTTGGGGAGCTGGCCTAATAACTGCGGTGGAAACATATCGCCTTCTTCCTCCATCAATCGTTCTCCGTGATTGCCGGTAAACAATGCTGGGCTGTCCGAGTTGGACGACATACCTTGAGTTTGCATGATGTACTGCAACCGAGTCTTAGGCAGATTGTCGGTAATGTACTGCTGCGTTTCGGCATCCATCACCCGAAGGGCTATCAAGTTATTGATGTTACCTAACACCTGGCGAGCCTTAGCTTCGCTGCCTGTACGAGCTGCAAAGTCAGCAAAGGTCTGAGTAGCAATCACACAACGCATTTTTGCGCCACGGCCTTTGTTGAGCAGTTGAATGAAGGGATCGTTGACGACTTCAGCCGCCTCATCGATGAAGATATTTACGGGACGATTTTCAACACCATAGTTATAGCGGTCACCGGCCACGGCGGTGAGATCCGATAAAAGCAACGAACCAATAGCGCTGCCAACCATGGCGTCGGTCAATGAATCCAAGCCTATATATGCCACTTGGGCATTGTTGATAATACGGCCAGAATCCGTAATTAACCGGCTGTCATCCACATCGTTTGCAATCGGTGATAGCAGTGGGCCAAGTTCACTTGATGTGAGCATATTGAGCACCGGCATCAATGAGGCCACCATCTTTGAATAGTGGGTTCTGTCATGTTCAAACATGCTCAAAAGGCCTTCCAAATCAGTATTGGCGGCAATGGGCTGAATGCGTTCGTAGTAGAAAAGCAGCATCGCCATGGCTTGTTTAGTCAAGGTGTTGGCCTTTTCGGTAAAGCGCTTGATCTCCACACTAAAGTTCGGATACACCTGCTCCCCCCAGGCCGTGACGGCTTTTACTACCAAGCCTTCTGGGCCACCTTCCAAGAATCGTCTCAGTGTTTTCAGATCAGGACGTTGTGACGTAAGCAACAAACCTTGCACTATGTTATTCAGTGCCATTTGGCCAAAGGCTTTAAATGGATCAGCACCGGTTTCGGATGGGATTAGTGCCGCAATACGGCTGGCAATTTCAGTACCCCGGTTAAAGTTTCTAAGAGGATTAAGACGTACTGAATGCTCTGGAAAACCCGGATGAAAATACACAAAGCGCTCAGGACTACCGGCGGCAATACAGGCTCGCTGCGCATTATCCTTAAGTTCCTTGTCTCCCTTGGGGTCAATAATAATCACGGCTTCATTGCGCAAAATGGCCTGAGTGATCATCGCATCAAAACATCGGGTTTTTCCGGCACCGGTCGTTCCGACAATTAAGGTATGCCCCTCTGTGTGACCAACTGGCTGGTACACATCTTCTTCTTTGGGCTCGACACCATGAATCCAGGTCGAACCCATTTGTTTGCCGTGACCTTGGTTAAGCAAGGTTTGCTTATCCCGCTTTAGGATTTCATAGGCGCGTTGGGCATGGCGTTGGTCCCACTCAAAGCCATAACCTAACCACAATTCATCAGGATGTTTTGCCATCACCTTTTGCAAATGCGACAGCTCCATAAAAGCCAATGGTTTTCCTTTTAGTCCCTTCTGCAACTTATAAAGACGGTAAGCCTCAGGCAGGCGATACAACGCCATGCCCGAGGAAACCCCTGTCATCCACCAAAATGGCTCAGGTGGTAGCTCAGTCAGCATTTCTGCGGCAATTGCCCCAGTTGCACCAACCAGCCAACCTGCTGCTGCCATGGCTTCATAGTTCGTGCGCCAGGGCATCTCGTATGCGTTTTCTTTCATTCATTCTCCGCAAAATAACCGTTTGCAATCGCTTAATTTCAAATGGATTAACGTTTAGCGTGAGCGGTAAACAGAACCGTTTCCCCCTCATAAAACTGGCATTCGTCACTGGCCGAGATCCCCCGAAGCAGCTGTCCGGCTGGAATACCATGCTCATTGGCGACTTGGCGTAAGGTTTTAATCGTGACGCGAATACCATCGGCACTATGATCCACGTCTGGGTAATCGCCATCGGTCAGTAAGATGGGCAAATCTTTCACAAAATTAACCATCTGTTGCCGCTGCGCGTGTTTGGGGTCTGTACTTGAGTTCGCATTGGCCGCAATCGGCTTTTGCTTACGTTCCGCTCTTGTGGCGGGCTCTTTTGCTTGGGCATTGGCTGTCTCAGTTCGACTAGGACGCTGTGAAGCCTCTTCGTTCTTAATTGCTACCGCCGCTTCTGCGTCTTGTTTGGAGAGGTCTATCAGTGCAGTTAGCCCTTTAGAAATCGATACCTTAAGCAGTAACCCTTGCTCCTGAACGCCATCTTTCGTTGTCACAGTTCTGGCCTTACGTGTCGGGTTTGCGGGATCTAGTTCAAGCCAATCTAATCGACTTAGTTCAGCAAGCAGTTTTCGGGGTGCACACCAAGGTCTTACGGCATCGGGATAGCGGATCAGTATCTGTTCACCAGCCATAATCAACGCACTGCTGGCCTCTGGGAGCCACGCCAAAGATTCAGGGAGATTAAATGCGTCTGCATCGTGCTGGTTTACGTTATTTGAGATAGCGGCATCGTTTGAATCGTTAGGCTTTTCGCATCCATCACCCGGAACATTTTCAGTTGCCTGAAGGTGATTAACATCACTGGCATGACGAAGTTCATCATCTTGTTCGGATGATTTTGTCGATGGCGACTCAGCCGAATTGCTGAGTTCAATTGATGATGACGCTTCAGGCAAGTCTAAATGCTCACTGGAGCGACTCTGAGGCTCTGCTTGTGTTTGCTGTGTTGCTTCCCACTCAGATTTGCTAAACAGTCTCACGCTACTTGGTACATTCGAGCTGAACAATAAATCGGCCTCAACTATATGCAGCATGGCTAACCAGATTGGCTTGTCGTCTTTGATCAGCACTTCAGGGGCAAGGCTTTCATATCGCTCATTTGAGGTGGATTTAGTGGCCAATCCTCGCTCAATGAGGATGTCCGCAAGGGTATCGGGATCTCGTGGAATGCCAGGTATCTTGTCTTTGGCCAACAGCTCAATGATGTCCTTAGCCGCGCTTTTCCAAACCAGGTAAAGATGGGTTGATTGATTGGATTTTCGTACCCAGACTCTGGCATCTCGCTGATTAACCAGCCATTGCGAACTGGCAAGTAATCGCCTCATGGCATCAAGTAGATAGCGTTCGACTGGGACACCAAGGGCATTGTCGTCAACGGAAATGCGTTGAGCTTTCAGGTCTCGCTGGACACTGGTTTGGTCAGCTTCAATAACCAATTTGGACAGGACATGCTCTGGATCGGTATTGCCAATTGCTTCCAGCATGGCTTGCAAAATTTCAGGGCCCGGTTGGGTTAACCAGGCGAGCAACTCAGGTGTCATCACCCGGTTTAATACCAAAATTGAAAATTGCTCGTGCCGCTTGCACCGTCCGTCGCGCCAGCGAATGAAATAGCGTTCAATGCTGTTGTTACTGGTCCACTGGGATAAGGTCTCTAAAAAAGGGTTCCACTGATAGCGTCCATCTTCGTCTGTAATGGACAAGTCTGAAACAGGCTTACCAATATCATGGAACAAACCGCCAAGAGCGGCCGCAACACGCCACCTTGGTTCCAGCTCTTTTTTTTCAACCGGTGTGCCGCTGGCAACAAAGATGATCCCTTCAGCAGCTTGTGCAGCCCAGAAAGCAACTTCCAACGAATGACGTAATAAACCACCAGCGCCACTGTGATGATGATGCTCAGAAGCTGGCAACAAATGAACATAAGCAGCCAGATGATCAATGCAGGGCTGAATTAGCCTTTGAAAATCACGCAGGTTAAAGCCAAGTACCTGGCGCAGTTTGGCAATTAGCTCGTCTTGTGTAGACTGCAAATCCTCGGGGGACGCAGCTGGCAACCCTTTCAGGAATGGCGGGTAGCGTGGAATTTCTGATTCAGTTGACTCAGTTTGGCGTTGCGACTTTAAAAATCTACTAAGCATAAATACCCCTACAAAAGTGGTATCATCCTTTGTAAATACCAATATCTGTCATCAGATAAATAATCGAATCTTTAAGCTATTTAAGTGGCAAAACTATGAAACAACTAAATACATACGATACAAAAGAAGAAGGTGAAGCGGCTCTTGCTAAAATCGATGAACCCAAGCGTCTTGCTAGCGAGCGCGATGCCACTGAAACGATTTATAACTTATTTGGAATTCCTAGCTGGGGAAATTTTTATAAGCTTGGAATGTTCAACCTGAACGAGCTAAAAGACATCATCCAGAAAAAGCAAGATGGGTTACCCTATGATGAAAAAAAGCATCGTGAGATCATCACGATGCTTCAGTATGTTGCTAAAAATTTCGAGTTAGAGATACCAACACATTGGATGTAATGAAGGGCTTTTCAGCCCTTCAGGCCTGCCTAAGCAACCATTTTTCTAAACAGCTTCTCTAAATAAACCGGTCCAGTATCTTCCATAAATAAAACATTACGCTCTTCAAGTTTATCTTTTGACTCAGATACGTTGATCAAATCCGAATGCAACGTTTCAGATACGATGAAAGCACTTAAGCTTAAGTCTTTATCAGCGAGCTTCGGCTCTAATGCTTTAATTTCAGAATACAATCCAAACTTAGCGTCATCTAAATTCAGGTTTCGAATACCTTTGGGATCAATAAGGCTAAGCCATTGCTTACCCGTCTTATCATCCACTAGCCATAATAGAAAATCAGGATAAAAGTTCCCCGCAGTTGCAAAACCTAATCCTTTTGATTTTGTATCAGCGTTACGTAGAAGATATAAGCTCTTATCACCGATGATGTCCTGGCCTTTTGGTGTTTCAATAAATGCCTCTAAATCTTGAATAAAAGTAATTTCACTTGGCGCATCAAATGCCATAGGTCGCATTTTTAAGGGCAAGTCAGCATTTTTTTCAATCGAGAGAAGTGGATAGTACAAATGCTTGTCAAAAGTCACAGCTACCATTCCCGGGGCATTCCATTCTTTAGCTTTGCCAATATCCCCTTTAGCAACGATATCCTGCAATTGCTCCAATCGCTGAGCATAATCCAAGCCGTTATCCGATTCCTCAATTTCAAAATGATACATTTTGATCATGCCTGGGTCGTCTTCCTGCACTTGCGTTACCTGATAGAATTGTCCTTCGTAAGCATTTTTCAACGCGTTATAAAATCGCTCTGTATAGTCAAGTAACAAGCGCAACATGATGACTTCTTGCTTCTTCACATCAGAAAATTGCTTGATGTCTAGCTCTGATTTCGGAATAAGCAGTGTGTACCACTTGTTTGAAAAACCACTATTCCCTAAACAAAAATCCATTAACCGTTGCTTATCAAGACGAAGATTCGACCAGCCTCGCTGCAATTTATAATCCTGAACTGCAAGATATAAGCGTTCAAAGTCGAATGCAGAAATCACTTTATAGTCGAGTTTACCTTCAAATCGAACATTGACGGGCGTGTTGTCGCCTTTTCTATTTGTATCAATGGATTCAAGCTTTGGATACAGGTCTAACTTCACATGAGGAAGTTTAATTTTCCCTTCGAACTCAGCAGGAACTTGATATAACTCAGGAAAATGAACACGCTTAAAGCCGTGCTTCTGATTATCTTTATACCCATCTTTCAATTTTAGCGTTTTCAACTTGGTTGTCGGTAAGTTAGGACGCGTTTCAAAATTCAGCTCTAATATTTCATCACTAGGAGTAATCCCCTCGTCTTCGAGATACTGCTTGAACGTTGCCATGTAATCGGCACGGACACCAAAAATATTTAAGGTTTCGAGCTTTTCTAAATGAATCCCTTTTGGCCGTTGACCCGGCGTGCTGCGTTTTAGCGAGTAGTCACGACCTTTTAAGCGGACACCACGGCCAAACAACTGAATGATCTGCGAACCTTCTCCGCGCCCCATATTCAATAGACCCATAGTTGATACACGCCAACTACTCCAGCCTTCGGTAAACTTACGTGAACCAATCAAGATATGCAGTTTCGAGTCTTTGTCATTCAGAGTGTGAAACAAGGTTTTAGCAAAATCATCACGTTGATAATCGAAGCTCTCATCCGCTTCACACATGGCATAGAGCGATGGTGAATCACCAATGTTAATCAAACCAAATGGCGCAGCTTCGCCAACTTGAAGAGCAAGCTCGCCTTTGCTACCAATTAGATTCAAAACCCTGAGGCGCTGACCTGAATGAGTTGTGTTGAATAACTTGGCAAGAATATCAGCGTAGATATCTTCAGGGCCATTCATCAAAGCAGTGAAACGCTTCTCAAAAATATTTCTGTCTTTGGTATCGAGAATCCTCGCTTTGTTATCCACAAGATCTTTTATCCAAGCTTTAGCTTGTGCTTCATT
>NZ_JBQKUL010000029.1:0-53387 GCF_054968565.1 Pseudoalteromonas sp. G5_S1_54_S4
GTTAAGAGACGCTTCGCTTTTAGAGGCAGTAACAAAACAATTAATCACTTGGGTTAGTGGCTTTATTTTCTCATTTACTTCTTATTCTCTTCTCTCAGTTCAATTAGACCTAAGTGAATGATGCACAAAGAGAGCTAAGAGACGCTGCGCTTTTAGTTATTTAGCCCGCAACTCGAAGCTCTTCGCCCGTCGCTCACGACATTAAAAATGACGCGACATGAAGTCGCTGCTACAAATCGGCAATAATATCAACCTGATACCTAGCACCTAAAACCTATCGCCTGTTCCAATTTACTGCTCTTCTAAATCAAATTCGGTGGTGTGGCCGTCGCCGTGTATGAGCTGGTAACGGTCTAAATTACCGCCTTTAAGGGTAACCAAACTAATAGCCGAATCACTTACTAGGTACTTTTGCCCTTTGCCTTTAGTTTGGTGTTTGTCGACTTCCATGTGCCAGCGTTTGGTAAAAAAGTTAAGCGGACTTTTAGGGCCATATAAAATGGAGTCGAGCTTATCAAGCACATTTATTAGCTTACGCGGGAACTCGTTTTTAATGCCACTGGCTGTGAGCTGCCAAATTCTGTTGGGGTGATCGCCAAAACGCTTTTGCACTGAAAAACAAAACGAATAATGCACGTCGCCTGATAAAATCAGCGTTTCATTTGGGGTGTCGGTACGTCTAAATGTGTCGAGCAATTTTTTAGCTGAGCCTTCGTGCGCCATCCAGTTTTCTACATCGACCATAAGCGGTTGCCCACACATGTTAAACACCGCTTGAATTGCCTCTATTGATTTAACCCCAAACACCGGTGCGGGCGATACAATAATGACTTGGTCATGGCTGAGTAGGCTTTCTTCAAGCTCAGTGAGACGCTCCCAATCTAACAAGCCTGAGGGTTCATTAAAGTTCTGCTCGTTACGCCAGCGGTGTGTTCGGGTATCAAGCACCACCACTTTAGGAATAGTTGTTAGCTCATAATGCCAATGGTTAAAATCGTTTAGATGTTTATCAAATGCTTTGAATTGCCATTGCTTATCCCCAGCTAGACTTGTTGTAAATGGAGTAAGTAGCGCACCGGTTTTTTGCAGTGCGTCGTTCCCCATTCCCTGAAACAGCCAATAGCTTGCTAAGCCATTATTTACAATACGCTTGCTACTGGGGTTTTGATTAATGGCTTGCTCCCACCCGGCGGTGAGGTTCCAATCATCGGTTACATCGTGATCGTCAAACATCATTAAGGTAGACACATTGGCACATAATCGCTCTACCTCAGCTAAGCCTTTAGCGTAATCAATGAGTGTGGCTTTTTCTGTGCTAAACAATGATTGGCTTTTTTCGTTACCGCCTGAGTAATTTAGCTTTGATAAGTCAACATATTGCCACGCGGCACTACTAAAATTAAGTAAGTACAATGCTACAAATTCTTCAAAATGAATAAGGTGGTTATACGCTTTTACGCTAGAAAAATGCGGCTCGTCTTTTTTTAACCAATAACCTATGCCTAATTTAGAGCGCTTTTTCCACGAGGTGGTAGGGAGTAAATGATGGCGGCCATAAAGCTGTTGGCTAATATCGTCGGGTAAATCCAGCGCAAGCGGTTGCTCTTTGTAAATGCCTAATTGCTTAATGAGTTGATGGATAGCTAATAACATAGGCCCTGCTACATCGTCAGCATATACCTGATCGCCCGAGAGCAATAGCAACTGCGCACCTTGCTGATTATGACTGCGTTGAGTAGCTTGCCACTGACTTGAACTAACTAGGCTGTCTTTTGCGGGATGATGTGCATTGCGACACGAGCCATGTAATATTTGCGTCAGTCTTTTGGGGATCACAAACGCAGGTAACGCGCCATCATTAAAACTAAACGCTGATAAATCAACGGGGCTGTCATCAAAAAATAACTGATATTGTAGTAATATGTCGCGCGGGAACTGGCTGTTTATGGGTTTAATAACTATGAATTGTAAAAATAAATGTTCACCCAGTCTAACGCTGTTTTGTTCGCTATAGCATTCGTAGCCCATTAGCTCTATACGGCCGTTTACCTGCTTTGAGGTAGCAAACTGAATACAAACTGTGGTTTTTTCTGCTCGGCGCACCATAGGCCCCATAAGTAACAGCGGGTGTTGCACCGAGAGAGTCGTCATGAGGTTAGCCTTTAGCTGCTAATTTAAATAAAGAATAAAAATTATCGGTAGTAGCCTTTGCCAACTCGTTAAAGCTAATCCCTTTTAGTTCACTAATATAGTAAGCAACGTCTTCCACATACGCTGGCTGATTAGTTTTACCACGGTACGGTACTGGGGCTAAATACGGCGAGTCGGTTTCAATAAGCAGTCGATCAAGTGGGATTTGTTTTACCACTTCTTTAAGCTCTATCGCGTTTTTAAAGGTTACAATACCTGAAATAGAAATATAAAAACCCATATCAATGGCTTTTTTAGCCATATCCCAATCTTCGGTAAAGCAATGTAATACCCCACCGCAGTTTTCTGCTTTGTGTTCACGCATTAAATTAATGGTGTCGGCACGTGCGTCGCGGGTATGAATAATAAGTGGCTTTTGTAATTCGTTGGCTACTTCAATATGGCCAACAAAGCTTGCTTGCTGCACTGCGTGAGTGTCTTTTGCGTAATAGTAGTCAAGCCCGGTTTCGCCAATAGCCACTACTTTGTGGTGCGAGGCTAAATCAATTAGTTGCTGTTTGTTGAGCGCGTCTTTTTGATCAAGCGGATGTACACCACATGACGCTGATACGTCGTCGTAATGCTTAATTTGCTCTAGCATGTTAGGGAACTGATCAAGTGTGACGCTCACACATAAAAAGTGTTCTACTTTTTTTGCGCGGGCGTTATCAAGTACTTGGTCTAGGTTTAAATCGAGTTTATCAAAATCAAGACGGTCTAGATGGCAATGAGAATCTACAATCAAAATAAGGCCTGTTTTTACTACATGGTATAAGTTGGATTGCCGGAGTTTAACATAGTCCCCAGCAGTTTTTCGATCTTCGCGTTTAGGTTTGTTTTATCATCTAAAAAGCTAATGCCGATCCCCGGAGGGTTTGAGCTTTGTGCACCTTGCGGAGTGATCCACGTGACTTTACCGGTGACCACATCGTCTTCTAAGGCATCAGGTAAGGTTACTCGTAAAGCGAGTGAATACCCAGGCTCATAACGCATATTGGTGCGTACAAATAGCCCCCCTTTTTTTAAAAAAGGCATGTAGCAGCGATATAGTTCGTCAAGGTCATCTATATCAACTAATAGCTCTTGCATATCTAATCCTTTTTATTGGTTGCGTAATGTATACGCTAGTCGTGATACCGCAAGCGGTAAGTTTAGCCCAAGAATTTGTATATTATTTTGTAAAAAATCATTCAAGGCTTGCTGTGCAACTTGGTAAGCTTCAAAACTCATGCCGTTTAAAAGCTGCTGTTTTAGCTGCTCACTTAAAAATAAGGTAAAAATACGAACCAGCTCAGGCTGTTTATTTATTATATCGACTAACGCATTGAAATTATGGCTTTGTTTAAACTCAGTTGCAAATTTATAGAGTGTATCAATGCTTTCTAGCTGATTTTGCTGTTGCCACTGCTTTACTTGCAGGGGTTGGCTGTAAAACAATGATAACCATGGGTAACTTTCAATAGCTAACGATTCAAGCCACTGTTGTGCTAGCTGGCTATTGGTTACTTTGACCTCGGTTTTAGCACAGCGGCTTAAAATAGTCGCTGGTAATTGCGCCGCCTGGCTGGTTGTGAGAATTAAAAACCGGCTGTTACTTGGCTCCTCTAAGGTTTTTAATAATGCATTTGCTGCCGCCGTTGTCATTTTTTCGCAGTTTTCAATAATCGCCACTTTATTGCCATTTTGCGCCGCCGACTGGTGCATAAAATCGCTTATACCGCGTATGTCGTCTACACCTATGCTTTGCCCTTCTACTTGGGTAACGCGTTTATCTGGGTGCGTCCCAGCTAGGTTTAACGAGCAGCTTTTACACTGCCCACACGGCGTTAACACGCTGTTAGGTGCACTTAACTGCGATTGTGTATTATGACATAACAAACTGTTAGCTAATTGCTCACTTAGCTCAAACTTGCCTACCCCAATAGGCCCGCAAAATAGCTGCGCGTGATGAAAGCGCTGCGCTTTATAGCTTTGCGCTAAGCGTTGCTCTACATCGTTAAGCCATGGCAATGCCATATTATTTTAACCCTGAAAAAAACGTACGCAGTACATTGGTAATATCGCGGTGTACTTTATCAATACTTTGGTTAGCATCAACGGTTTTAATGCTTTCATCATCGTTTGCCAGTTCAATGTAACGCATACGAGTGCGCTGAAAAAACTCAATGGCTTCTTGTTCAATTCTATCGAGTTCACCCCGGCCTTTTGCACGTTCAAGACCAATAACAGGGTCAATATCAAGGTAAATGGTTAAATCGGGTTTTAATCCTTTTAACACCATAGAGGATAACGACGCTAACGTGTTTGCACTAATTCCGCGTCCACCGCCTTGATACGCCTGTGACGATAAATCGTGACGATCAGCCAATACCCATTGCCCTTGCTCAAGTGCAGGGTTTATTACATTGTGCATTAGCTGTGAGCGAGCTGCGTACATAATAAGTAGCTCAGTTTCAAAGGCGATTTCTTCTTGATGCTCTGCTTTTACTAAGGTACGTAACGATTCAGCCAATGGCGTACCACCGGGTTCACGCACATTAATAAAATCAATATGATGATGGTTTAAAAAGTCTTGGCACAAGGCAATAGCGGTTGATTTACCCGCGCCCTCTAGGCCTTCTATAACTATAAATTTTGGTTTCATAAACACTAATTCTTTTTATTTAAAATATACCGGTTAACCGCCGCATTATGTTGCTTTAATGTGGTTGAAAACTGATGGCTGCCATCGCCTTTTGCTACAAAGTAAACATACTCGCTTTTAGGCGGGTTTACCGCGGCTAAAATCGCTTCTTTGGATGGCATGGCAATGGGTGTGGGCGGTAATCCGTTAATACGATAAGTATTATACGGTGTGTAATTTCTCAAGTCTTTACGTTTAATATCACCGTCAAAATCTTCGCCTAGGCCATATATTACGGTTGGATCGGTTTGTAAGCGCATATTGGTGTTTAATCTATTTATAAACGCCGATGCAATTAACGGACGTTCGCTGGCAAGCGCGGTTTCTTTTTCGATAATAGAGGCCATGATCAGTGCTTCATAGGCAGTATCGTAAGGTAAATCACTTGCCCGTTGCTGCCAAGCATCTGCTAATGTTTGCTGCATTTTTTGCGCAGCACGTTTTAGTAAACTGCTGGCAGTATCATTGCTATGGTAATGATAGGTATCGGGGAATAACCACCCTTCTAGATGGGTTTGCTTACCTATTATTTGCTCGCCAAGTTGCTCAAGTTTTAAATCGTTTTGTAAGTGTGTAGAAGTACTCAGAGTATTTAAAACATCTCTAAGTGCTTGGCCTTCAATAATGGTAAAGCTAAAGCTAATTTGCTGACCTTGGTTAATTTTTTTGATGTTATTAAGCACGCTATCTGAGCTTAATTCGTACAAACCTGCTTTTAAATCGGTCAAGGTTGGGTCGAGCTTAGCTAATATTTGAAAACGCCAACAGTCTTCTACCCACTGTTGCTGCTGCCACTGACGACACAATTTATTAAAGCCGGTGCCTTTTTTAACTTCAAATTGGGTGTTATCGGCTATCTGTAATGGCGTTTGAATGGTTGCCTGTAATTGCTGATAGCCAATCACTGAGCTAAAAAAAGCCAGCAATAATACTGATACTATAACTTTTAACACTAAGCCTCCTTGGCTACTGTTAGTAATGACTGACTGTGAGCAATATCAAAACAGTGCTCGCCTATGCTTTTTACCGGCACAATTTTCATTAAACTATTACATACAAATACCGCGTCTGCTTGGGTAAGCTCATCAACGCTGATAGTTTTAAATTCAATTGCTAATTTATCACATAAAGATTGCAGAAAAACACCTTTAATGCCGCACTCATCAAGCCTGGGGCTAATTACTTTATTATTTTTTATCGCAAAAATATTAGCCGCTGAGGTTTCAATTACATTGTTGTTGTAATCAAGCACTAACGCATCATCGCTGTGCTGGGTTTGTAGGGCATTTTTAATCAATACTTGCTCAAGCCTATTTAAGGTTTTAAGCCCTGCTAAGTGCGGTTGTAAAGCCAGTTTAATTGGACTGATGGCTAAACTAATTCCTGTCTCGTGTAAGCTGTGATAATGCGCTGGATAAGGTAAAACACTCACAATAATGTTTAAATTACATTCGCTTGGCGGCGCATAGCCTCGCCCGCCCTCGCCACGTGTTACCACTATTTTAAGAACCGCTTGAACCTGTGATGCTATTTGCTGAGTAATGTGCGACTCAAGTGCTTTAAACTCAAGCGCTGGAAACCCTAAACGCTGCGCGCATTCAATTAAACGCGCTTTATGATAAGCCCAATGCTCAACCTGTCCATGAGTAATAATTGCGGTTGTAAAAAAGCCATCGCCATAGTTTAAGCCTCTATCGCGGGTACTTACGGTACTGGTTTCACTTGCTGTTATTATTGTTTGCATATTTTTTTACACATAAAAAAACCCAGTTAAACAACTGGGTTCTTATTGTCGTTCGTTGTTAAAAAAGATTATACCTTTTTAAACAGTAACGAGCCATTAGTACCACCAAAACCAAATGAGTTACACAACGCGTAATCAAGTTTGGCGTCTCGTGCTGTGTGCGGTACGTAATCTAAATCACAGCCTTCATCTGGGTTGTCTAGGTTAATTGTGGGTGTTACTTTTTGCTCGGTCAACGATAAGATAGACACTATCGACTCAACAGAGCCCGCTGCACCTAGTAAATGACCCATCATCGATTTAGATGAGCTTACCATCACATCTTTCGCTGAATCACCAAAAATGGTTTTAACCGCTGAGGTTTCGGCTTTGTCACCCGCGTGAGTAGACGTACCGTGTGCGTTAATGTAGCCAACTTGCTCTGCATTTACTTGCGCATCGTTTAATGCGTTTTCCATAGCCAGTGCTGCACCTGCGCCGTCTTCTGGTGGCGAGGTCATATGGTAGGCATCGCCACTCATGCCAAAGCCAACAAGCTCTGCATAAATTTTAGCACCACGAGCTTTAGCGTGTTCGTATTCTTCAACAACCACAACACCAGCGCCATCAGAAAGCACAAAGCCATCACGGTCTTTATCCCACGGACGAGACGCTGCTTGTGGGTCGTCGTTACGTGTTGAAAGCGCACGTGCGGCATTAAAGCCACCCATACCAATTGGCGTACACGCTTTTTCTGCGCCACCGGCAACCATTGCATCGGCATCGCCGTAGGCAATCATACGTGCTGCATGGCCAATGTTGTGCAGGCCTGTGGTACATGCCGTCACAATTGAAATATTAGGACCACGCAAACCGTGCATTATTGATAAGTGACCCGAGATCATATTAATAATGGTAGACGGTACATAAAACGGCGATAACTTTCGTGGACCGCTGTTTAGTAATTTAATGTGGTTTTCTTCGATTAGGGTTAAGCCACCAATGCCTGAACCTACCGCTACACCAATACGGGTTGCGTTTTGGTCTGTTACTTCGAGGCCTGAATCTTGAAAAGCTTGAACACCCGCTGCAATGCCATACTGGATAAATAAATCCATTTTTTTAGCATCTTTTGGCGACATATAAGCCGATGCATCAAAATCATTGATTAAACCAGCGAAGTGAGTACCAAATTTTGATGTATCAAAGTGGGTAATATTTTGAATACCACTTTTACCATCTAATAAGCCTTGCCAGGTTGATTGCACATCATTGCCTAGCGGCGTCAACATTCCTAAGCCAGTTACGACGACACGACGTTTAGCCACGGTTTGCCTCCAATAAGGAATTATTATTATACCAATTAACTTAGCTCAGTTTATTTCAGCGTTAACGCTGTTGCTAGTTATGTTATTAGTATTGGGGATGATCATACCCAAGCTACCTCAAAGTGCGAGTCTCAAACCAATAACCAACGCTGAGCAATAACAACTTAATTGCTGATGATAGGTGAGGGTTTGGAATTGAATCATGTACTTTGAGGTGGTTTGGATATAAAGATTAAAGGCAGCGGATGCTGCCCTTAATTTGCGATTAATTACTCAGCGTGAGCTGTAACGTAATCGATTGCAGATTGTACTGTAGTGATCTTTTCAGCTTCTTCATCTGGGATCTCAGTGTCAAACTCTTCTTCAAGAGCCATTACTAATTCAACAGTATCAAGAGAGTCTGCACCTAGGTCATCAACGAATGAAGCTTCGTTTTTAACTTCTTCTTCTTTAACACCTAGCTGTTCGATGATAATTTTCTTTACGCGTTCTTGGATATTGCTCATTCTTCTTTCCTTTATTAAAAACGCCAATGCGTTATTTTCAGATTGCGGCGTAGTTTACGTCCGATAATTCTCTGATTCAATCTTTTGACCATAAATAATTTGCTGGTCAAACCTCTTGAGTGTTTATTTTATCTTTTATCGCTTATTTTCACAGCGATTTCAAGTATGTTTAAAGCAAGTTTGCGAAAAATTCAATATTTTTTAGCAAACTCATCGGTAATTTGTGGTTTAACTATTTCGCATTGCGAAGCTAAACCATGTACATCGCACCATTTACATGCAAAGTTTCACCAGATACGTACGCAGCAGCGTCAGATGCTAAATAACACACAGCTGCTGCAATCTCATCTGGCTGGCCTAAACGACCCGCAGGTACGTTTGCAAGCGTTGCTGCTTTTTGCTCATCTGTCAAATCATCCGTCATGTCTGTTTGGATGAATCCCGGTGCAACCACGTTAACAGTAATACCACGAGAAGCAACTTCACGCGCTAATGATTTAGAAAAACCGATAACACCCGCTTTAGCTGCCGCGTAGTTCGCTTGGCCAGCGTTACCCATAGTGCCCACTACTGAGCCAATATTGATAATACGGCCGTTCTTTTTCTTCATCATTGGGCGAAGTACCGCTTTAGATAAACGGAAAATAGAGCTTAAGTTGGTGTCGATAATATCGTCCCACTCACTCTCTTTCATGCGCATTAATAAATTATCGCGCGTAATACCGGCGTTATTTACTAAAACATCAATATCACCTAAATCGGCTTTAATTGCTGCTAATGTTGCCTCAATTGACGCAGGATCGGTGACGTTAAGCGCATAACCCTTACCGTTATCACCTAAGTATTCGCTAATTTTAGCCGCACCTGACTCGCTTGTCGCGGTGCCCGCTACCTTTGCGCCTTGCGCCACTAAGGTGTTTGCAATCGCTTTACCAATACCACGGCTAGCGCCGGTGATCAGGACAACTTTGCCCTCTAAAGAAAATAAATTACTCATATTATATACTCTTATTTAGCTGTATCGATTGATGCAAGGTCGTTAACTGAGCCACACACCATCGCTTTATCAATGCGTTTTGCAAGTCCTGTTAATACTTTACCAGGGCCAAATTCATAACTTTGCGTTACGCCTTGTGCAACTAATGCTTGCACTGTTTCAGTCCAACGAACTGGGCTATATAACTGACGTACTAATGCGTCTTTAATTGCATCGGCTGAACCTTCAGCTTTTACATCAACATTATTAATTACATCACACTTAGGTGAATTAAATGTTAAAGCCGCTAAATCGGCGGCTAATTTTTCAGCCGCAGGTTTCATAAGTTCACAATGCGACGGTACGCTAACCGATAATGGCAGTGCACGTTTTGCGCCGGCTTCTTTACAGGCGACTGATGCTCTATCTACTGCATCTTTATGACCGGCAATAACCACTTGGCCTGGCGAGTTGTAATTAACCGGTGAAACAACCTCACCTTGTGCAGAGGCTTCACATGCTGCTTTAATTTCGTCATCACCTAAACCAATAATAGCGGCCATAGAACCCACACCCGCAGGGACAGCTTCTTGCATGTATAAACCACGGTTTTCAACCAGTTTTACAGCTTCACTTAGGCTGATCACATCGCTACATACTAGTGCTGAGTATTCGCCTAAGCTATGCCCTGCCATGACAACGTCTGCATCTGGATTTGCTGCTAACCAATGACGGTAAATAGCAACGCTTGCTGTTAATAAAGCAGGTTGAGTACGGTGAGTTTGATTTAGTTTTTCTTCTGGGCCGTTAAGTACAAGGTCTGCTAGGTCGTAACCAAGTGCGGTTGATGCTTCTGCAAATGTGGCTTTTACTATGTCTGAGCTTTCAAGTAGCTCGTTTAACATACCCACAGTTTGCGAGCCTTGACCTGGAAAAAGAAGTGCAATTTTTTGTGCCATAGTTTGCTCTTTTAATTAAACAAAATAAATAATGTATAACACGGCACATCAATTTACTGATTGGCCACCGTGTCTTTAGAATGTGTTTTTTCGAAGATAGCAGCTATTTTATCTGGAAGTTGACGTTCTACTTCTTTCACTGCTTCGTCGATTGCGGCATGAAATGCTTTAGCTGAGGCATTTCCATGGCTTTTAACAACAATACCGCGCAATCCTACCAGAGAAGCGCCGTTATACTGGTCGGGGTTCACTCTTTTATAGAGTTTTTTTATGATTGGCGCCAACATAAACGCCATGCACTTATAAACAACGTGTTTTTCGAGGGCACGAGTGAACTTTTTCATGATAAGTTTGGCAATACCTTCGCAGGTTTTAAGTGCAACGTTACCGACAAACCCTTCACAGACAATAACATCGGCTTTGCCAGAAAAAATATCGCTACCTTCACTGTAGCCAATATAATTAATCAGCTCGCTTTGCTGCATTAACTGCGCGGCTTGCTTAATTTCGTCGTGACCTTTGATGTCTTCGGCGCCAATATTTAATAAACTGACTTTTGGGTTATCACACCCAAGTGCTTGTCCTGCCACTACCGAACCCATAATGCCAAACTGATACAGCATTTGCGCATCACAGTGCACATTGGCACCTAAATCGAGTAAGTAAACAGGATTTTTACGTTCAGTCGGTACAGCCGATATGAGTGCGGGACGTTTCACTCCTGGAAGCATTTTTAATACGTAATGCGCCATAAAAAATAGCGCCCCTGTATTGCCAGAGCTAACACAGGCTTGCGCTTCACCCGATTTAACTAAATCAAGGGCAACACGCATTGAGGAATCTTTTTTTGAGCGTATAGCAACAGCGGGTTCGCAGGCATTTGTGACAACGTCATTACAATGGCGAATTATTAATCTGGGATGAGAAAGTGAATCGAGTGATTCTAATTGTTTAGCTATTACTTGCTCGTTGCCACATAAAATGAGTTTTAAGTTGGCATTAGCATTTACCGCGGAAACGGCTGCGGGGATAGATGAACGGGGGCCATAATCGCCCCCCATCATATCTAACGCTATGGTTAGATTGGTCAGCATATAAGCAATCTCTTAGTTAGAAATTACTTGAACGCCTTTGTAGTAACCATCTGCAGTCACATGGTGACGACGATGAGTCTCACCAGATGTTTGGTCTACAGTTAAAGTTGGACCACTGATCGCATCGTGTGAACGGCGCATGCCGCGTCTTGCACGAGACTTTTTGCTTTTTTGTACAGCCATAGTCTTCTCCTAAGAATCTTTCTTAAGTTGTTTCAAAATATCAAATGGATTTGGTTTATCATCTTCCGCCTTTAAAACACCAAAGCTGGCAGGCTCTGCTGTATAACTGCATGAAGCTTCGTTGTGGGTAGGCACTAATGGCACTGCTAAAATGAGCTCGTCTTCGATTAACTCAAACACGTCTATTTCACCATTTTCATCAAGTGCTACTTCGTCGTAGCTTTCTGGAAGATCATCTGACTCTGCATCCAAACCGACTGGCGAATACACAAAGTCTTGATCCAAATCCAACCCTAAATCACCATTACAACGTTGACAAGTGACAGTTACGTGTGTGGACAAATTGCCACTAATCACAACTAAACCTTGCTCATCGTTTTTGCAATGAATTTTTACCGCTATTTCACCTACTTCTTCCTGGATAACCCCTCGTAAACGAGGAAGTTTCTCAAGCGGTACAATGCCGTCATACTTTAAACGGTGTTGCGCTGCTTTGCCAGGATGAAGGGTGATGGGAATTTTCACCTTTTGCATAGGGGCTGCATCATATAGATAGTTAGTGGGTTAGTCAAAGTAAAAAACCAATTTTACGTTGTTTTTCACGTGTTTTACTCACGGATCTGATTTATCCTAACTCAATCTGATTTACGCTAGGAAAACATGCCATGAAGCACTCTCTTATATTAGCCTCAAGCTCGCCTTTTAGGCAGTCTTTATTACAAAAATTTAATCTGCCTTTTGAAACGTTTTCGCCCGATGTTGACGAAACGCCTCACCGCAACGAAACACCTAACGATCTTGTTAAGCGTTTAAGCGAACTAAAAGCCGCAGCTGCGGTTGAGCATTTTGGCCAAGGCTTAGCGATTGGCTCCGATCAGGTTGCTGTATTTAATGACCAAATATTAGGTAAACCACACAATAAAGAAAACGCCATGAAACAACTCAGCTTATTTAGTGGGCAAACGGTCACTTTTTTAACTGGCTTGTGTGTGTACGATATAGACACTAAGCAAAGCAAAACCCTTGTTGAGCCCTTTAATGTCACTTTTAAAACGTTAACAACGGCGCAAATAAGTGCTTATTGCGATGCAGAGCAACCTTATAATTGTGCAGGAAGTTTTAAAAGTGAAGGCTTGGGTATTTGTTTATTTGAAAAGCTTAGTGGTGATGACCCAAATAGTTTAATTGGTTTACCACTCATTAAACTCAGCCAATTATTGGCTGAGTTTGGCTTAGATGTATTAAGCGCACAAACTAACTAAGTAAAAGTTGTTGCAACTGCTGATAGTTGTCAGCGGTTGCAATAGGCGTAAACTCGTTTAATTGCGCAGCGTTGTGCACGCCCATGGTTACCCCTAGCCTATCCATACCTGCGGCTTTTGCCATTGCCATATCTATTTGCGTGTCGCCTATCATCAATGCTTCGTCGGCGCTAATAGCCAGCTCTTCAAGTAGTTGATAGAGCATATCGGGAGCGGGTTTTGATTTAGCGTCGTCGCTGGTACGCGTAGCACTAAAAAAGTGACGCAACTGGCTTTCATCTAGAAGGCGTTCCAGTCCTATTCGGCTTTTACCTGTGGCAACCGCCAATATTACGCCTTGATTTTTTAACGCAGTGAGTACCTGTGCAACGTGATCAAACACCGGTGTTGGGGTGGTATCAAGTGCATATTGCTGTTTATACCCTGCAATAAGCGCTTCGTGATGCTCACTGTAATCAGGGAACAAAGTTGCGATTGCGTTTTCAAGCGACAAGCCAATAATATTTTTACTGGCAGTATCGCTCGGCGGTTCAATATTGAGTAACTGTGCACTTTTGCGGATACAATTAACTATTTTGCTAATTGAATCCATAATGGTGCCGTCCCAATCAAAAATCACCAGCTTGTAGTTTTTCATGGTGGGTGAGATCACGCTTTTGCTGCTCTAAGTTTAACTAAACAACTTGATAGTGCTTTATCAAGCGGTGCTTCTACTCGCATAGTGGTTTCGTTTTTAGGGTGGTAAAAACTTAAATCATGGGCGTGTAAAAATAAGCGATTTAAACCACGTTTACGCATTGACTCGTCAAACCCTTGATCGCCATATTTGTCATCACAGGCAATAGCGTGGCCTTGACACTGAGTATGCACACGAATTTGGTGAGTACGACCGGTTACAGGGGATGCTTGTACTAATGAGCAATCGTTAAAACGCTCAAGCACTTTAAAGCGGGTATGCGACGGTTTGCCCTCAGTGTTATCAACACGTACTACGCGCTCACCCGATTTTAGGGTGTTTTTGCGCAAGCCTTCAGTCACATTTTTTGTTTTAGAGTCCCATTGACCCTCAACAAGTGCCCAATAATTTTTTTCCATGGTTTTTTCGCGTAATTGCTCATGCAACGCAGTCAGCACAGAGCGGCGCTTAGCGATTAGTAAACAACCTGATGTATCACGGTCTAAACGATGCACAAGCTCAAGGCTGCGCTCTTCTGGGCGTAAAACACGTAATGCTTCAATAAGGCCATAGCTTAGACCACTGCCGCCATGCACAGCCATACCCGATGGCTTGTTAATAACCATCAGGTATTTGTCTTCAAATAGAATATCGTCTTCGAGACGCGTTACTTTATCGAGTTTTGAAGGGACAAACTCTTCACGCTCTGACACTCTGATTGGTGGTATACGAATAACGTCGTCTAGCTGCAATTTATACACAGGCTTAATACGTTTTTTATTTACACGCACCTCACCCTTACGAAGAATTTTGTAAACTGCGCTTTTAGGCACCCCTTTTAAATGGGTAATAAGAAAGTTATCAATACGCTGACCTAGGTGGTCTTCGTTGATAGTGACAAAAGTTACTTGTAAGCCGGTTTTTTCTGACATTGCCTAATCACTGATTTAAGTAAAATAATTTAGTTGCTAACACGGTTATAATAGTGGGATAATCAGCAGCGCAAATATTTAGTATTTGCAAATAACAACGGTGCTTTTTAACACAACAAAACATTCGTGATGCACATTCTGGGTAACCGATCATACAGATCCGAGTTAAGTTTTCCAAAGCTTTTATACATACCCAGTTAACACGTGCGCACAACTAACGGCAATGCGCGTAATATATTGCTGCTTAAGTTTGAACATGAATTGATTTTTAAAGTGATAGTAAAAGCAATGAACAGATAATTTGTCTGATAGTGGCGGCGTAAAAAAACGCCGTTCAGAATTCGCTCAAATATTGTAGTACCGTACAGCAGCTTATTTAGAACTAAAAAAATCTAATAAATAAGCGTTCATTAACATCGGTAGCGATTTTTGCTCATAAAAACGATAACGGTAGTTTTAAAAACGAAACTATGGTTTGAAGCTAAAGAGCCCTACGCACCTAATATGAATGCATTTAATAAGATTGTTATGACAGGCCAACTTCTGGATAAAACGAGTATTGAGCTAAACAGCCGACACGTTTGTATCCCCTTAGAATTTAATAGCGTGATTACACCCTATTGTTTGCCGGCATTTAAAATACTGCTTACTAAATACAGAGCCGTTCCGTTAAAGACCCAGTCGTGAGGCTGCACATTCTAAAAATAGGAACACCTGAACAGGCGAGAAAACATCGTCATGTCAGCGACACAAACTAGTAGAGTAACATTATGAAACGTATGCTAATCAATGCAACGCAGCAAGAAGAAATGCGCGTAGCACTGGTTGACGGCCAGCGCCTATATGATTTAGATATAGAAAGCCCAGGTCACGAACAGAAAAAAGCCAATATTTACAAAGGTAAAATCACACGTATTGAACCATCTTTAGAAGCAGCATTTGTTGATTACGGTGCTGATCGTCATGGTTTCCTTCCTTTAAAAGAAATTGCCCGTACTTACTTCCCACAAGGTTACACCTTTCATGGTCGTCCGAATATTCGCGACGTGATCAAAGAAGGTCAAGAAGTTATTGTACAAGTTGATAAAGAAGAGCGCGGCCAAAAAGGGGCAGCACTGACTACCTTTATCAGCGTGGCCGGTAGTTATTTAGTGCTTATGCCTAACAACCCTCGCGCTGGCGGTATTTCTCGTCGTATCGAAGGTGATGAGCGTACTGAACTTAAAGAGTCGCTAAGCCGCTTAGAACTGCCTAAAGGTATGGGCTTAATTGTACGTACTGCGGGTGTAGGTAAATCGTTTGAAGAACTAAACTACGATTTAAAAGCATTATTAGTCCACTGGGAAGCCATTCAACAAGCGGCAGACAGTGCTAAAGCACCATTTTTAATTCACCAAGAAAGCAACGTAATTTTCCGTGCAATTCGCGATTATTTACGTCGTGACATTGGCGAAATTTTAATTGATAAGCCTCGTGTTTTTGAAGAAGCTAAAGCGCACATAGAGCGTTTTCGTCCTGATTTCATGAGTCGCGTTAAGCTTTATCAAGGTGATACACCGTTATTTACACATTACCAAATTGAAAGCCAAATTGAGTCTGCGTTCCAACGTGAAGTGCGCTTACCTTCAGGTGGTTCTATTGTAATTGACCCTACTGAAGCACTTACCTCTATCGATATCAACTCGTCTAAAGCAACAAAAGGCGGCGATATTGAAGAAACAGCGCTTAACACCAACCTAGAAGCGGCAGATGAAATTGCACGTCAACTTCGTTTACGTGATTTAGGTGGCTTAATTGTTATCGACTTTATTGATATGACACCTCCACGTCATCAACGTGAAGTAGAAAACCGCTTGAAAGATGCTGCTCGCCCAGATCGTGCGCGCGTACAAATTGGTAAAATTTCTCGCTTTGGCTTACTTGAAATGTCGCGCCAACGCCTACGCCCTTCACTAGGCGAAGCAAGCCAAGGTGTTTGTCCACGTTGTAGTGGTCAAGGTACAATTCGTTCTAACGAGTCAATTGCACTATCGATTTTACGTTTGATTGAAGAAGAAGCGATTAAAGACAACACCGCTCAAGTTAATGCTCAAGTGCCTGTTGCTGTTGCCGCTTATTTATTGAATGAGCAACGTCGTAGCGTTCACCGTATTGAAAAGCATCATAAATGTGATGTAGTGATTATTCCTAATCAACACATGGAAACACCTCACTACGAAGTAATGCGTTTACGTAAAGATGAAACGCTTGAAACTGTAAGCTACGAGCAAGTTGTTGCGCCTGAGCCTGAAGCATTTGAAATGTCTAAATCGCCAGCGGCACCTGTTCGTGAAGAGCCGAAGCTTAAAGGCGTCGTTATGCCTTCAACGCCTGCTCCACAAGCGGCAGCAAAAGCTGCGCCGGTAGTAGAAGCAAAAGCTGAAATTGGTTTATTTGCCGCATTAGGTAAATGGATTAAGTCGTTATTTGGGTCTGATACTGAGCAAAAATCAGAAAAACAGACTGAAAAGCAATCGCAAGATCACCCTAGTAATAACCGTGGTAATGATAATCGTCGTCGTAATAACAACCAACGTCGTCGTAATAATAACCCTCGTAATAAACCGCGTAACGAACGTACTGCAGACACTGAAGCTAAAAATGAGTCGGCGCCTGTAAATGATACGCAAGAAAAGAATGAGAATCGCAATAAGCGCCGTCGTAATTCAAATACGCGTAAACGTCCTGAGCATAAAACTGAAGATAAAACGCAAGTAAAAGCAGAGGCAACTCAAAACGCGGATACTGCAGTTAAATCTGATAAGAATGCTGAGCCAAAAGAGCAAAAGCCTAAGGTACGTCGTCAACGTCGTAATTTACGTAAAAAAGTTCGCGTACAAGACGAAAGCACAGAGCAAGTTCAAACAACTGAGCAAGCTGTTGAGCAACCAGTGGTTAAAGAAGACAAGCCACAAGTGAAAGAGCAAGCTCCTGTTGTTGAAAAGCAAGCGCCGGTATCTGATGAAAAAGCACCTGCACCTGCTAAAGAACAAGCTGAGGCTGTTGTTGATGCAAACGATAACGTGGCAACACAAGATGAAGAGCAAGAGCAAACACGTACCCGCTCACGTCGTTCACCGCGTCATCTTCGTGCATCTGGCCAACGTCGTCGTCGTCCTGAAGGTGAAAACGCGCAAGAGAAGTCTGATGAAGCGCCTGCTTTCATTCCAGTTGCGGATCAAGCCGCTGCTGAATACGAAGCAGAGCTAAAAGCAAAAGCACATAAAACGGCCGTTGATGCCTCTGATGCAGTTGAACAAAACATTGTTGAAGAAGAATTAGCGAAAGTTGAAGAGCCTGTAAAAGCTGAAGAATCAGTAAAAACTGAAGAACCAGTAAAAACTGAAGAACCAGTGAAAGCTGAAGAACCAGTAAAAGCTGAAGAACCAGTGCAAGCTGAAGAACCAGTGCAAACTGAAGAGCCAGTGAAAGCTGAAGAACCAGTGAAAGCTGAAGAACCAGTGAAAGCTGAAGAACCAGTGAAAACTGAAGAACCAGTAAAAGCTGAAGAACCAGTAAAAGCTGAAGAACCAGTAAAAGCTGAAGAATCAGTACCAGCTGAAGAAGTTGCTGTTGAAGCAGAAACTGCACCGGCTAGTGCTACTGAAACACCTGTAGAAGCGAAAGAAGCACCTGTGGTTGAAAATAAACCTAAGGCAGTTTCGCAAACGAGTTCAGCTAATGTAAACGCTAAAACTGTGATTACAGCAGGACATGCAAGTGCGCCAATGGCACAGCCTACGCCTGTAGCCGATAGCGAAACCAAGCATACATCGGTTGCAATGGCACATGACAAACGTGAGTTAATCCCTGACAGCGGCCTTCGCCCTGGCTCGGTAAGACCTGCCGGTCGTGCAAGCTCAGCAATGACTAAAACGCTGAGTGCTGAATAAGCACTGAGTTTAGCTCAAAGCATAAAAAAGCCGCGTTAATTGATTTTAACGCGGTTTTTTATTGTCTGGCATTTATGTAACTGGCAACGGGGTTCGGGCTGCGAGGATCGGGTAAGGAGTAAAGACTGAAGGTTAAAGGTTAAAGGTTAAAGGTTAAAGGTTAAAGGTTAAAGGTTAAAGGTTAAAGGTTAAAGGTTAAAGGTTAAAGGTTAAAGGTTAAAACATTCGAAGCTTCGCTTCACACGAGATCAAGCTCTATGTCTACAAGTTATCTGCTAATACCTGTTTTATCTTCTCATTTACTCCTCATTCTCTTCTCTCAGTGCAATTAGATCTTTAAGAAAATTATTCACAAAGAGGGCTAAGAGACGCTGCGTTTTTAGAGGGTAAAGTTACAATCGAAAGTTAACGGGTTGCGGGGAGCGGGCTACGGGGATCGGGTTACGAGCCTGATCCCGCAACCCGCTGTGAGTTTAATCTTGCTGTTGTTCCATAAATCGCTGTAGCTGATCTTTTAGGTTTGGTGGAATGCCCTTGATCACTAACGTATCAGTGGCTTCATTATAAGTTACACGCTCGCCTAAATGCTTACGCTCAAAACTGATACTGACTCCACCGCCAAGGCCTGAAAATTTAACCATGCTGGTTACCGTTTTTTTATCAACCGGGAATGACTCTTCTAAGTCATAGCTTTGCTCTTTACAAAAGCTTTCAAACGGGTTGTCATCGCCTTTGGTAAGCGTTGCTGAAAGTTCACTCACATTAGCTTCTTCACCCGTGGTAACACAGTCGTTACAGTAATCAAATACTTGCTTACGTAACTCGTCTTTTTCAGATTTATCAAACTCTTGCTCTGATAAGTAGTCTTCTACCGCATTGAGCATCACTTGACTTTGCTGCTTAGGATCAATGCCCTCTTCACAACCTAAAAAGTCTAAGAAAAAGTCAGCGACTTTACGCCCTGCACGACCTTTAATAAATGAAATATAACGATTGTCTTCTGTCTGGGTATCCCATGCGGTTAAGTCAATACGAGCAGCCAATTGCATACGCGAAATATCTAAATGACGCGATGCGGCTAAATCAAGCTCAGAGGTCATTGAGTAATGCTCTTTAATATTGATCATAGCAATCAACATATAATCAGTCGCCACGTACTGATAGTGACAAAATACTAAATAGCCCGTTTCGTTAAACGCATATTTATCTAACTCTTCTTTTAATACCGTTGATGCTTGCTCGGTCATATGCCAAAAGCCAAGCTCATTATTGCGATAGCTTTGCATGGTAGAGGCTACAATACTGTTTTTTTCGCCACTAAAAGCACAAAACCCTTTGCCTGGCTTGCCATTGTAGGCATGGTGTAATTGCTCAATGAATACAGCCACTTTATCGTTGATAGTCATTTCGTCGTTACGAAGGTGAATTTGAGTGTCGTCGTCTTTTTTGTCTACATAGTGAACGACTAATTTTTTAACATCTATTGCCATCTTTGTTTTTCACGCCTCTGGTGTTAAAATACGGGAATATAACTCTTTTTATTGAACCAACTGATGCCAATCTTATCAAAATACTCTAATGAAGAAGTAGAACAAATCGTCGATCAGCTTATTGATGTTTTATCAAAACATAATGCGCCGGTTGATTTAAGTCTTATGTGTTTAGGAAATTCTATCACGCATATCTTAAAAGAGCATGTACCAACAGGGAAAAGACAAGCCGTTACCGAGAACTTTGCAAAAGCACTCGCGCAGTCGGTTAAGTAAACTCTATGAATTTATCGCAGCACAACCAGTTTTCATCGAAAGCGAGTCAATTATTAAGTTGGGGTCATTGGTTTACATTTGCCAATATTGGCTTAGCGCTTTTAATTAGCTTAAGCTATTTATTTGCCGATTCACCACCGACCACTTATATGGGTATAACCTATATGATGGTTACTTGGCTAAGCCACACTAGCTTTATTGCATTTTTAGCGTTTGTGCTGACGGTTTTCCCTTTGAGTTTAGTATTCCCCTACCCACGGCATATACGTGGTATGGCAGCAGTGATTGCAACTGTCGGGGCCTCAATACTGACTTTAGACGCTTACGTCTACTTTAACTTAGGTTATCACTTAAATGCCTCTGCACTGCCTGAAATTATTTCACTGTTGTGGCATCGTGTAACAAACTCACCCGCACTTACTACCTTGCTAGCAGGCAGCATAGTGTTAGCAATATTAGCGTTTCAATTGACTGTTAGTAATTTTACTTGGCATCATTTAGGGCGTTTGAAACAGTTTAAATTTGCCCGTTATGCTGGTTCATTTTTAGTGATTTGTTTTGCGCTCAGCCACAGCATTCATATTTGGGCTGATGCCAATTTAAAATTTGATATCACTAAACAAGATAATGTACTACCGCTTTCGTACCCGACTACGGCAAAAAGCTTACTCGCTAAAAACGATTTGCTGGATGTTGAAAGCTACGAGCAAGCGCACAACGTTAAAATTAATAACCAAGGTATTAATTATCAAGCACCTGCTCCATTAGAAAAATGTGAAGATTACAGCGCAGCAAAAGTTGATATATTGGTGTTTGATAATGACGAGCAGCTAGCAAAATTTGTTGCCAGCCAACAAAGTATTTATAAAAACACGCAATTTTTACAACCCACCGATCATAGTGATATGTTATTTGGGCTTGTGTACGGCTTGCCAGCATTTTACAAAACGAACATTATTGAGCAGCAAACTTTACCCGTTTGGCAAAGCCAACGTCGTAGTGTGGAAGTGGCCGGTATTGATGAGCTGAGCTTTATTAACGAGCAAGCACACAAAGACAGTGCAATAAGAATTGTCAAAGGGGCTGAAAACGCCACTGTACGTGATGACGCTACTGAATTTTTTGCTTTTAGTATCTCGCAAAATAGCAATGAAATTGTAACCACGTCAACATTGTACAGTTCCGATAAATTTATTTCTAAGGTGAACGGTTTAATTCAGCCTAGCGATATTATCGCTACGAGCCTTGGCCAATACTTAAACTGTAATGCGCTTGCGCAACAAACTATGCTGGGCGAAAACTTGTACAGTAAAAGTAATAATATTGGGGTTAATTACTCGCAAGGCGTGGTGATTGCTTACAAAAAAGATAGAATCACGCTTATTGATCGTGATGGAAATTTTAGAAATATCTCTGCCGCTGAAGGATTTTCAATTGAACAAGGGCTTGATATTCCATTTTTAGTGCATGGTATTAAAAAGCTTAAAACATTTTCTCAATAGCACCTCATAATGCGAGCGAGTCATTAAAACTGACTCGCTTAGTTTCTGTTATTACTCCTTTGCACTTGCTATCCCCCCAAGCTAGGTTATAGTTTTTATCATTAAAAATTATTAACTCGATCAGAATATACAAAGGATAATCATTATGTTCAGCGTTATTAATCTGATCATTACTGTCTGTATTTTATGTTTTAGCTCTCTTGCATTAGCTCAAACCACCTATTTCAAGTGCGTCACTCCCAAAGGCACCACTTTCTCTCAGTTTCCCTGTAGTGATAATGCTACCTCACACACAATAACCGCCACTGAGCCTAAGCAAACCGGTAAAGAAATAAACTATACCAAACAGTTAAACGAGCTGGAACGAGATACGATTATTTCCAACCTAGAAGCAGAGCTGCGCAGTAATCAGCATAAGTTAGCAATACTTTTACGAGAAAAAGACAGGGCTGATTTTAAACAACAGCAGCGTTTAAATCATATATTGAGCGCAGATGATAAAAAGCGTATTAGCAAAGATATTAGAAACACACAGAAAAAATTAGATAAGCAATATAAAAAAGATAAAACATTGATTGAAAAGCGTATTAAAAAGTTACAAAAAGAGATTGATGCCTATCAACCTTAATCAGACTAACTTCAATAAATATCATCTTAATTAGCTTGGTTTTAAATATAAAATAACATACCCTTAACATCTATAGAGCATAAACTCTATTGTGTGTTTAGTGGTGTAATTTCCTTTGACCACCTTTTTCGGATTTAATACTAATACCAATTGCATTAAATTAGTGATCTATTATAGCGACAAAGAAATAAGTCGATAACAAGGCGAAAATTATGATACATAGTTGCTCTATATAAATAATTTTTAACGCAGCTAGCGGATTATTTAAAACGCTAGAATGATCATGTTTTTAATAAAATTGGTATAACCACCGGCATTATCCTAAACACCTAAAGGCGTCTATTAAGGAGTACTGATGCAACCACGCCAAATTGCTGAATTAATTTTAACCGGTTTTAAAAAGCATTATTTGCTGTTTCAAAGAACAACAGCCAAGGCTCCCTACGCTTTTGCTAAAAGAGACTGGCAAGCTATTAATGATATAAGTCGCCTGCGTATAAGCTATTACGATGATCGGGTAAACGAAACAACAAAAACACTAAGAGAACGCCAGCAAACAGACGCGCTAAACGAGAGCTTATGGCTTGAAGTGAAAAAGCTTTACCAACACTTTTTATGTTTTCATCCGCAAGCAGAACTTGCTGAAACATTTTATAATTCAGTATTCTGCCGCCTGTACCACCGCCGCTATTTTCACAATGACTTTATTTTTGTAGAAGCCACGCTCAAAGATGCGCCTTCTGTGCCCGTTGAAGCTGAATACCGTAGTTATTTTCCTGTTGTAGATGGTTTAAAGCCCACCATTAAGCGTATTATTAATCACTTTGATTTTAAGGCCGACTTTGTCAATCTAGAACGCGATATTCGTTTATTAGTTAAAGCCTTTTATAAACAAGCACCCGATACACACCACCAGCATTGGCAAATGCGTTTTGATATATTACATACCCCGTTTTATCGTAATAAAGCCGCTTACATTGTGGGGCGCGTTGTATCGCAAAGTGGCGTTCAGCCTTTTATTATTGCGGTGTTACACCATGAAGATAAAGGCCTCTATTTAGATGCCTTACTTACAAAGTCGTCACAAATGCGCGTTATTTTTGGCTTTGCGCGTGCCTATTTTATGGTAGAAACTCATGCTCCTTCAGCGTTAGTGCGGTTTTTAAATCAACTTATGCCTAATAAAACCCTCGCCGAGCTTTACAACGCCATAGGCTTTCATAAACAAGGTAAAACCGAGTTTTATCGCGAGTTTTTGAATCATTTAACCCATTCTAATGACGAATTTACCATTGCTCCCGGTACACCGGGTATGGTGATGATGGTATTTACCCTACCCTCGTTTGGTTATGTATTTAAAGTTATTAAAGATAAATTTGGTGAAAGTAAGCCGTTTGGTCGCGATACGGTATTAAAACGCTATCAACTGGTTAAAAGTCATGACCGTGTTGGCCGAATGGCTGACACCATAGAGTATTCAAACGTCGTATTTCCTTTGGCACGATTTGATAGTAACTTGTTAGCACAGTTGCACAAAACCATTGGCTCATCGATGGTGATTGAGGGTGACTGGTTAATCATAAAACATTTATACATTGAACGGCGAATGACACCGCTTAATTTGTTTTTAGAAAATGCAGACGAAAAAAGTGCCGCCGATGCCATTGAAGAGTATGGCCAGGCGCTTAAAGAAATGATTGCCGTGAATATTTTCCCTGGCGATATGCTGTTAAAGAACTTTGGTGTAAGTAAGCACAAACGTATTATTTTTTATGATTACGATGAAGTGCAATATTTAACAGACATGAACTTTAGAGCACTACCCAAAGCAAAAAGTTATGATGATTATTTGATGGATGAACAAAGTTACTCGGTTGCTCCGCAAGATGTATTTCCAGAGCAATTATGTACCTTTGTAATGCCTAACCCAACATATAAACAATTTTTAACCAGTACGCACCCAGAACTACTTGATGTGAGCTTTTGGAAACAAGCACAACAAAATATAAAAAATGGAAAGGTGAGTCATATTTATCCCTATCCTACAGCACAGCGTTTTATCCATTACTGGTAAACGTTAAGGACACACAATGAATATAAGTAAAATAGATTTAAATTTACTGGTTTACCTCGATACATTACTGCGCGAATGTAACGTTACTCGTGCTGCTAACCAGCTTAGTATTACTCAACCGGCAATGAGTAATGGACTTAAACGCCTACGTAACCTTTTTAACGATCCTATTTTAGTGCGTACCAGCGATGGTATGGTGCCGACCGAGCGCGCTATTGAGTTACAGCCTGTTATTCGCGGTATTTTGATGACGCTTGAAGAAACGCTAGCACCTAATCGCGAATTTGAAGCTAAACAAAGTAAACGCGTGTTTAGAATTATGGCCAGTGACTATGCAGCCAGTACCATGGCACCGCGTTTGTTAGGGAAATTACATGAAGAAGCCCCAGACACCACATTAGATATTTTAACGCCCAGCGATGTAACTTTTCATGATGTAGAAAACGGTAAAGTAGACATGGCAATTAACCGCTTTGAAAATTTACCGCAATCGTTTCATCATAAGCGAATTTGGAAAGATAGCTTTTGCTGTTTAGTAAGATCCGACAACCCTATTATTGAAAACTTTAGCCTAGATAGCTATTTAAAAGCCCGTCATATTTGGGTAAGTAAAACAGGCTTTGGTGTTGGGGTTGGCATGGATCCAAAAGATGTGCAAAAGCTGGGTTGGGTTGACGAAGCGCTCGCACATTTTGGGAAGCATCGAAATATTGCCACCTTTACTCGTAACTACCATGTTGCTATTCATTTAGCGAAAGAAAAAAACCTCGTGGCGACTTTACCCTCAAAAGCGGCCAATATTTATGTAGACGATCCGGGGCTTAAAATACTTGAACCACCCTTTCCAATTCCACCATTTGAACTTGATATGATATGGAGCCCTTTGTTACACAGAGATGCTAGCCATATTTGGTTACGTCAAAAAGTAGCCGAAGTAGCTGAAGAGCTTAAATAACCTTCTTACATGCTTTTATGTAAATTTTGCTTGCTAGCAGCATGTTAGCAAGCTTGCCTAGACCCCTCACAATAATAAAGCCATGAAAAACAATTAGTTAAAAAATAAAACCGCGTTGGAATGCCGCTTGCTCAGTTATCTATGTATTTTAAATTAACAGAGGTCATTATTATGAGCACCCATCAAGGACAAGAGATAAATCATATCACCGACATTATCCAAGTAATGAATAGCGGTATCGACTTTTACGAAAAAGCACAAGATAAAGTACAAGATCCTAGCGTAAGTGCATTATTTCAGCGCATGATCGACGCCCGCAAAGTAAGTGTTGAAAGCTTACAACCCTATGCAATTAATCAACAAGGTGCACGTGAAGATGGCTCTTCGTTCGCGGTAGAAGCACGCAGAGCATTTACCGCTTTGCTCAGTACATTCACTAGCGATAACGACCAAACCTACATTAAAGAGCTTGAAGAAGTAGAAGATAAAACCTTAGAAGAAATCAAAACAGCGTTAAAAAAGCCTCAATCACATGATTGTGAAGCGGCGCTGTCAAAGGTATTGCTTACCATGCAAAGCTGTCATGCTGAAATGAGTAAAATGCAAAAACATTAAGTTTAAAAACTATAAAAGGGCCTTACGGCCCTTTGGTTGTTAAATAACAATAGGAAAGTTATTAGGGTCTGTTGACCTTTTAAGGTTGAATTTGCAGCAGTCTGTTTGGTATTTAGGCAAGGCAGAGCCTATGTGGTGTGGTTATTCCCCATAAATAGGCGATAACGCAGCATCAATACCAAACAGGCGCTGCCCGAAGGGTTTTGCCTAGGGGCGATTTACCCTTTGTTGCCTACATGGATGTAGGTAAGGGGCGTGAGCAGGACGCGGAAGCTTTGCTCGGTTTTTACTTATTCTTACATGGATGTAAGCCAGTAGAATAACGCAGGAGCAGTTATCGAGCCCACTAGGTTACAAACCTCGCGCCGCGATTAAACCGCTCCTAGTTTGAACAAATTTTAATCCAAAAAGGTCAACAGACCCTTATTAAAAGCGGTATTCTGCACCTACGTAGTAGTAAGCACCGTTAAAACCAAATGGCGCTGAACGACGAGAGTACTTAAATACCCCATCACTGCTGACAATGGTATTACCTTGAGCATCTACAATAGTGCCTGAACGTGAATTACCTATGGTGTTTTCATCTGGATAAACATCAAATAAGTTATTTGCGCCAATATTTACCGATAAGTTATCAGTTACAAAATAATTAACTTTAATGTCAGTTAAAATTTCAGCACCGTAAGTCTGGCGGCCGCCATCTTCAACTGTGTACTCACCAAAACGATTAAGTGATAAATTAACAGTCCAATCGTCACGGCGATAAAGCGCACTTAAGTTAATGCGATCTTCTGGTTGCCATTCTTCAATGATAGAAATTTCTTGATCAGAAAACACATCATCGACTGGCACGGTTTCAAGACCAGAACCTGCAGGTGTAAATAACGACACCACATCGGTTTCGGTAAAGTTGGCCGCTAATGTAAAATCAAGTGTGCCGCCTAGGCCTTCTGTATTCCATGTAGCTACAAAGTCGATACCTTGCGTTTCTGTGTCAGCCCCATTTAAGAAAAACTGTCCTGCACCAGCACCCGAGCTCAGTAACGCGGCATCAAGGCTGTTTGATAAACCTTTGCCTAAGCGATTACTAATTACAATACGGTCGTCAATATCGATTGAGTAGTAATCAAGCGTTACATTAATATTATCGCTTACATTATAAACAATACCTAAACTGCGGTTTTGAGATTTCTCTTCTGTTAACTTAGGAATACCTAAACTTTGCGCCAGGGTTGAATCGTTTCTAAACGTGCCCACTTCTTCAGCCACTAAATTGCCATTAGGGCCAACAACAAACTGCGTGCTGATATTGTTAAAGTACAACTGCTGCATTGAAGGCGCTCTAAAGCCTGAACTTAATGCACCACGAAGTGAAATATCTTCGGTTAATGACCAGTTACCCGCGAGTTTAAAGTTAACTGTATCGCCAAATCCTTTGTAATTATCGTAACGTAACGCCCCTGAGATAATCACATCCTCAATAACGTAAGCTTCAACGTCTAAATAAAACGAGATCACATCGCGCGACTCATCAACCGACGATGCTGGCGATGAACCACCAAAGCCTTGTGTGCCACCTGATGCATTTTCGCTACCAATACCACCGCTCAGTCCATCATAAATATTAACACCATTGTTGGTATCGTAATCGCGGTATGCGTATTCACTGCCCTCTAGAATACGGTACTCATCGGTGCGTATTTCTGCGCCCATTGCAAATGAGTAATCATCAAAATTTTGAGTAAAATCAAGATTAATTGTTTGCAGTGATAACTCCATACCATACGCGTAACCTTCACGTGGAATAGTGGCGCGAATATCTGCGGCGCTCAAGCCTTGGTCGTAACGTAAGAAGTTGGCATAAGAGGCATTAATCGTATCGCTAGTGGTGTAATCAATGCTGTTTTCACCATAGGTGTACGATAAGTCTAAGCTTGAGTCGTTATCAAACTGCGTTTTATAACCAAAATTATATGAAATATCGTCAATCGTAGTGTTTATTTTTGGTAAAAAGCCAGCCGGAACTGTCGCATCACCATCTTGTAATACTGGGTTACCACCGGCATTGGCATTATGACGGAAAAATGCTGCTGATTCGTTATCACGCGTTGAGTAGGTAATAAAACCGTATAGTTCACCCGCTCCTAATTCGTAGCCGGTGTTAACCGTTAAACCAAATTGTTGAGAGTCGGCATCGCCAATTCTAAATGTATCGCGTGGCGCGGTTAGTTCACGCGGGTCGCCTGCCAGTAACGTGCCGTCACTGAGCTCAGTACAACCATAAAATTGACATGAACCATGAAGCCCTGCACGGTTAGTTGGTGCGCGGTCACGGTAGTTTATAGTTGTATTTAAATAACCATTGTCACCTAAAGCAAAGCCTTTATTAAAGTCGATGTTAACAGTTTCGCCATCACCTTCTGAATACTCACCGTAGTTAATAGCGGCTTTACCACCTTCGCTGCCATCTTTGAGCACAATATTTATAACACCGGCAATTGCATCAGAACCATATTGAGCCGCAGCGCCATCACGCAGTACTTCAATACGTTTAATTGCTGAGGCTGGAATAGCGTTCATATCGGTACCCGCCGTACCACGCCCCACCGAAGTATTAATATGAATAATACTGGCTTGGTGACGACGCTTACCATTGATCAATACCAACGTTTGATCTGGCCCTAGGCCACGTAGCGTTGCTGGTCTTAATGCGTCAGTACCATCACTGATAGATGAACTTGAAAAGTTAAAAGAAGGTGCAATAGCTTGAAGCATGCGGCCAACTTCTGTTTGGCCGGTATTTTCGAGTGCTTCTGCACTTAAAATATCAACGGGGACAGGTAAGTCTTCAACTGAGCGCCCTGCCACACGACTACCTACAATAGCAATTTTTTCGATGTTTTGTTCTGCGCTTTGTTCAGCGGCATTGATTCCTTGTGAATTAACTGCAAGTAAAGCAGGTAATACAGCTGCACTAACTCCTGAAAGCTTCATCATGTTGTTATCTTTCCTATTGATTTGTTTGAGTTTAATACTCAGTAAACCATTTTGATCAACAACCGCATCGAGCTGTGTCTCAGCCAGTAATGCTTTTAGTGCATCAAGTTGAGAATAAAATCCATACAACGAATTTGCTTCGTATTGCTTGGCAAGTTCATACGAAAAAACCACAGTTTGTTCTGTTTGCTTAGCAAATTCTATTAAGGCTTTGTCTGCTCGTTGCGCTTTTATATCAAATTGCATCATTTGCCCCTCGGTTTGACTTGCATACACACTGATACTAAAAAACAGCGGTGCAACAAGGCCAAATTGAGTTAAATGGCACGTATGGTTACTGCGCAACTTATATAAACAGTTAGCAAACAAAAATCCTCTATAGTTTTTTATCATTTTTTTAATCTTTAAATTACTTTTTACACTCTTATGAGCAACATTGATTAACAATGGTGTGATTTTCATTACGATTACCTATGATTTTTTTTGATATTTTAGGCTAACAACATGCTCGCCTAAACGTTCATGTTCAATCGAAAAATTATTTTGCAAGCTCTCTAACAGCCCTGCCACATCACCCGCTTTAAAAACACCGGCCACTTTTATACGGGCTAACTCATCAGATGATAGTTCAAACCGCGTAGCGGTATAACGGCTGACTTCGTTTAAGGCATCAACCAGTTGCTCACCATTAAATATCAACATGCCATTTTGCCAAGCTAAGTCACGCTGTACATCATCAACCGATAACTGTGTGATTGGTTTGGTAACGCTTTGTTCAATAATGGCTTTTTCACCGGAAATCACAATATTGGCATTAATTTGACGAATTTCATGATTGTTATTATCAGCTTGTTGATACGCTTTAAAATCATCAGCATTAACAGCAACGCTAGGATCGGTGATCATCACTTTACCCTCAGTAACAACCAGCTCTAGATCTGACGAAGTATTGCGCTGCACATTAAATACAGTGCCGAGAGCGGTAAAGCTTTTATCACCGGCCATCACGCTGAATGGGCGTAATGCATCTTTAGCAACATTAAAACGCCCCTCGCCACGACTTAGTAACAATTGCCTACGGCCTTGGCTATAAGCGACTTCCAATGAGCTATTGGTATTAAGTTGTACAATTGTGCCATCTGGTAAAACATAGGTTGCTTGCTCGCCAACTTTTGTTTTATAAATTTTTGTATAATTTACCTTGGCTAAATTTTTGTTGAAATTGCTATCTATATTTAGCAATAAATAGCTGCACATCATTAATGCAGCAACAATACTTGCTGCCATGCCAAATACATACGCAGGCTTTGTTTTGCTATTAGCCGATTGTTTATTTGGAAATAATACGCTGAGTTCATTAAGTACACTCAGGTCATCCCAAAGCTGAGCTAATTCATACACCGCATTTTGATGAGCAGTACTTTGTAGCATCCACAGTTTAAATTGTTCTTGCTCTTCTTTTGTAAGGCCACGGTCAATAGCACTGATCCATTGCGATGCTTTTTCTAATATTAATTCTTTTGAGGTAAATTGATGGATGTTATTCATTTTGCTGCCCTCATTATGTCCGCACTTTGTTGGCAATGGTCGCTCTCATCGTGTGACTGTTCGCGCATATATAGCATGGTATTTAATAACCCTTTGGCAATGTGTTTTTCTACCGTACTTTGACTTAGCTGCATTTGCTGTGCGATCTCTTTTTGGCTCATTCCATAGACTTTTTTTAAAATAAAGCACTTTCTTACAACAGGACTTAATTGCTCAGTCGCCCGACAAAATAATAAAAAACGCTCTTTAGAGGTGTATTCGTCTTCTAATTGCATTGATTTAAGCAATTTGGGGAGTTCAGTTTCGTGATTTAAAGGGGTACTAAATTTATTATCCCATTTAGCTATATGATTAAGTGCTAGGTGTTTAGCTGTTTTTAACATGTAGCTACGGGTGTATTGAATATCTTGCTTTAATTCAGCTTCATAACTTTTAACAAAGGTTTCTTGAACAATATCATCAACATCGTCAGGCAACACAATTTTAGACACGAAGCGCCGCAGTTGCGTGGATATGTCTGAGAATGTACTGGCTAATTTAAGTCCTCGAGCCACGTGGGTAGTCCCTTGTTATTATTATTACCGTAAGATTACGAGTTTTAGGGCTAATTACAAGGAGTTTTGTTAATTATTGGTTATTTATTAGTTGCTAACATACATAGTGCAATGTAAACGTATTACCTTTTAAAACTTTTTTAATCATTATGCCTGTTTGGTAAATATTGAAAGTTAGCGCAATTTTAGTTGATTTGGCTTTTTATAATGAGGGCAAACAGATATTTAGCTTAATTTTATTGGCGTGTTGTGTAGTAATTTAGTAGTCGCAACGCTACTATTAACGGATAGGAGTTACATATGAATAATCAAAAATTATCAGATTTTGAGCTTTATTTTCAAATTGATGAAAGTAATCGCGTCAATCTGTTTGCCGTAGATGATTCGGCTGTGCCAAAAAGCTTAGCTGAACTTGAGGCTGATATTCCGCCTTTATTTAAACTTGCTAACGAAGTAAGCAGTTTAGAGCAAAGCGCCTTAGGCCCTTTGCGTAATTTAGGTGATATTGCCCAAGAACTAACTACTTTTTTACAAGCTCAGTCGCGCAAAATAGATTTGATCATGAGTCATATTTTAGCCTCTGAACAACCAGAAGATAACTCAATCTATTGCGACAGTTACGGCGGTGGCGGCATTAAGTTTACCAGTGAACATTTGTATACATTAGGGCAAAAGTTTCGTACTAAACTTTTTTTACAACACGAGGCCTCTGCAGTGTATTGTTATAGCGAAGTGGTTGCCATTGAAAAACAAGATAATGAACATTACCAATATACCCTGTTATTTGTATCAATAAGAGACAGCGACCAAGAGCTGGTTGTAAGAGCCAGCTTACATGCGCAAACTCGCCAGCTTAAAAAACGCCAGCAACTTGAAAAAGCCAAAGAGAGTACAAACGATAAAAGCTAGCGTTTATTTACTTCTCAAATCGCTTTAAAATTGTGAGCCAAACGCTCATTTAGAAGTGACTTAGCAGTAATTGAACTGCTAAACTAGCCCCATCTTTATTTGTATTAAAAATCCATGAACTTTAGACTTTTACCTGAATGGGCCGAGCAAGACGCTGTTCTGCTTACATGGCCGCATAAAGACACAGATTGGGCTGATAATTTAGCCCGTGTAGAACCTGTATATATTGAGCTTGCTAAGCATATAACAACGCAGCAAAAGCTTGTGATTGTGGCGCATAATAGCGCCTTAAAAATGCATATTACAGCATTGCTAAATAGCGCTAACATCCCTTTGAATCGTGTTCATTTTGTAGTAACCCCTACCAATGATACGTGGGCTCGCGATCATGGCCCGCTTACTTGTAGCGCTATTGACTCACCTGAGCAACTAAAAGTATATGATTTTACTTTCAATGGTTGGGGCAATAAATTTGAAAGCGCATTAGATAATCAAATTAATCGTACTTTGGTAAAAGAGTTAAGTAGCAAAAAAAACCACTATCAAGCGCTCGATATGGTACTTGAAGGTGGCGGTATTGAAATAAACGAGCATGGTGTGTTGCTAACAACCAGCGAATGTTTGCTTAATAAAAACCGTAACCCAAATTTAAACCCAAGTGACATAGAAGCGCTTTTAAAAGCGCACTTGGGCGCAACAGATTTTTTATGGGTTGATCATGGCTATCTAGCTGGTGACGACACCGACAGCCACATTGATACCTTAGTGCGTTTTGCACCAAATAATACCCTTGTGTATGTGCAATGTGACGATAAAAGCGATGAGCACTTCAGCGCGCTTAATGCCATGCAAAAGCAACTACAAAGCTTTAAAACTGCCGATCGCACCCCATATAAGCTAATTGAGTTGCCATGGCCAAAAGCCGTGTACGATGATGAAAACACGCGCTTACCCGCCACCTATGCAAATTACTTAATTATTAACAATGCGGTATTAGTGCCTACTTATAACGATGTAAACGACCAACGCGCGTTAACACAGGTTCAAAAAGCATACCCAGGTCACACAATTATTGGGGTAAATTGTTTACCTATTATTGAGCAATTTGGCAGTCTTCACTGCATTACAATGCAATTACCTCGTGGATTTTTAGCTGGAGCAGCACAATGACAAGCCCTGCAAATTTATCAGTTGCCTTAGTGCAACAAAGCAACAGTGACAACGCTGAACACAATATTGAAAAATCAATTGCTGGCATTCGCGATGCAGCCAGTCAAGGTGCACAACTTGTTGTGCTACAAGAGTTACACCGTAGTTTATACTTTTGCCAAACCGAAGATGTCGACGTCTTTGATTTAGCCGAAACAATACCTGGGCCGAGTAGTAATACGTTAGGTGAACTTGCTAAAGAGCTTGGTATCGTGATTGTCGCGTCTTTATTTGAAAAGCGCGCTACAGGCCTTTATCACAATACCGCAGTGGTGCTCGAAAAAGACGGCAGTATTGCCGGTAAATACCGTAAAATGCATATACCGGATGACCCTGGCTTTTATGAAAAGTTTTACTTTACTCCTGGCGACTTAGGCTTTGAGCCTATTCAAACCTCAGTGGGCAAACTTGGCGTACTGGTGTGTTGGGATCAGTGGTTTCCTGAAGCGGCGCGTTTAATGGCGATGGCAGGTGCAGAGCTTTTAATTTATCCAACAGCCATTGGCTGGGATCCACGCGATGATAAAGATGAGCAAACCCGCCAAAAAGATGCTTGGGTTATTAGCCAACGAGCCCATGCGGTAGCCAATGGCGTTCCAGTGATTAGCTGTAATCGTGTTGGTCTTGAGCGCGACCCGAGTGGACAAAGTGACGGCATTCTATTTTGGGGTAACTCGTTTATTGCAGGTCCCCAAGGCGAAATATTGGCAGAGGCTGATAACCAAAGTGAACAAATATTAATGGTTGAACTTGATCAAAAACGCAGCGAGAACGTAAGACGTATCTGGCCGTATTTACGCGACCGCAGAATTGATCATTATCAAGATTTAACAAAAATCTATCGCGACTAAATAATAGTATGGCTCTTAGCAGCTAAGAGCCTAATTTAATGGAGTAATTAATGGCGTTTGAGCAATGGGCAGCCTTGCCTTGGGTAAAATCTCAAAAAGATAAAATTCAATGGGGCGAGCTTTTAGGCAGTGGCTTGAGCATTGCCATTGCACAAGGTGTAAAACAACAAGATAACTTAGTGTTAATAGTTACGCCAGATACACCAAGTGCTTTGCGCCTTGAAACCGAATTAGAGTATTTGCTTCCGGATAACCCGGTAATGATATTTCCGGATTGGGAGACATTGCCTTATGATCATTTCTCTCCCCATCAAGATATTATTTCCGCGCGCTTAGCAACACTTAATACCCTGAAAAACGAGCAACAAAGCGTGCTCATTATGCCTGTATCAACGCTGATGCTGCGCACGGCCCCAGCTTCGTTTATATACGGTTCAACGCTTAATTTTAAAGTGGGCGATAGATTAGACACCCACGCTTTGCGTGAAAACTTAGAGCAAGCGGGTTACATGCACGTGCAACAAGTTATGGAGCATGGCGAATATGCAATACGTGGCTCTATTGTTGATTTATATCCGATGGGCAGTAAACACCCATTTAGGCTCGATTTTTTTGATGACGAGCTTGATACCATTCGCTTATTTGATGTGGAAACACAACGCTCAGACGAAAAAGTTGAAAAAATTGAGTTACTCCCTGCCCATGAATTCCCCACTAACGACACGGATATTGAACGCTTTAGAATAAACTATCGTGAAAAGTTTGGCGCAAGCGCAGAGCAAGACTCTGTCTATATGCAAGTTAGTAAAGGTAATTGGCCTGGAGGTATTGAATACTACATGCCATTATTTTTTGATGGCTTGGCGACTATTTTTGACTATTTGCCTGAATCAACAACCGTGATGCAATTAGGCGATTTAGAACATGCGGCGGATAATTTTTGGCACGATGTTAATGTACGCTATGAAAACCGCCGTGTGGACCCCTTGCGCCCACTTTTACCACCGGATGAATTGTACCAGCCAATCAATGAGCTATTTTCAAACTTAGGTAATTATGGCCGCATTCGTTTATCGCAAGCAAAATTAGGTACTAAAGCCGGCAATAAAAACCTTGCCGTTAATGAATTACCCAATGTCCGCATTGATCATAAACAACATGAACCTTACAACGCATTCATTAGCTATGTGGCAGAGCAAAAAAAGAAAAAAGGCCGAGTTGTCATTAGTGTTGAGTCGGATGGTCGACGTGAATCCTTACTGAGTATATTAAGACCCAGCGGCTTAAAATTTAAAGAATTTGATACTTTTGAGCAATTTACCAACAGCAGTAGTGACGTTGGCTTAATTGTAAGCCCACTTGAACAAAGTGTCGTGCTTAGCACAAAACCTAGCCTGAGCATTATTACTGAGCAAGAATTGCTTGGAATTAAAGTATCACAACGCAGACGCCGTAAGCACAAATATGAAGCAAGCCAAGATGCGCTAATTCGTAACTTAGCAGAGTTAAAAGAAGGCCAACCGGTTGTGCACCTTGACCATGGTGTTGGCCGTTATCAAGGACTGCAAACAATTGATGCTGCCGGTGTGGTTACTGAATTTGTAACCATTATTTATGCCGGTGAAGCAAAGCTCTATGTGCCGGTATCAGCGCTTCATATGCTTAGCCGTTACTCTGGCGGTGAAGAAGCCAGTGCCCCACTGCATAAGCTCGGCTCTGATGCGTGGGATAAGGCAAAAAAACGCGCCGCTGAAAAAGTACGCGATGTCGCTGCTGAATTGCTCGATATCTACGCTCAGCGCCAAGCAAAGCCGGGTAATAAATTTACGCTGGATGGCCAAGCTTATCGTCAATTTAGTGATAGCTTCCCGTTTGAAGAAACGGATGATCAACGTAACGCTATTGAAGCTGTACTGGGTGATATGCAATCAAAACAAGCCATGGATCGCTTAGTCTGTGGTGATGTAGGCTTTGGTAAAACCGAAGTAGCAATGCGTGCAGCGTTTGTTGCGGTTAACGATAATAAGCAGGTGGCTATTTTAGTCCCTACCACCCTACTTGCTCAACAACACTACGATAACTTTAAAGACCGCTTTGCTGATTTTCCAATTGAAGTGGGTGTATTGTCTCGGTTTAACTCAACTAAAGAGCAAAAAGAAACCCTTGAAAAAATGAGTAATGGCAAGCTTGACGTGGTTATTGGCACGCACAAACTAATTCAACAAGACATCAACTTTAAAGATTTAGGCCTGTTAATTGTTGATGAAGAACACCGATTTGGGGTGCGCCAAAAAGAAAAAATTAAAGCCCTGAGAGCTGATGTTGACATACTCACCCTGACCGCTACGCCTATCCCCCGTACTTTAAATATGGCCATGAGTGGTATGCGCGATTTATCTATTATTGCTACCCCACCAGCTAAACGCTTAGCCGTTAAAACTTTTGTGCGCCAACGCGACGAAGAGCTTATTCGCGAAGCGGTACTGCGTGAAATTAAACGCGGCGGCCAGGTGTACTTTTTACACAACAATGTAGAAACCATTGAGCGTGTTGCTCAAGAAATTAGCGAATGGGTGCCTGAGGCAACAGTTACCTCAGCCCACGGGCAAATGCGAGAGCAAGAGCTTGAGCAGATCATGACCGATTTTTATCACCAAAAATACAATGTACTGGTATGTACTACGATTATTGAAACCGGCATTGATGTACCCACAGCAAATACCATTATTATGGACAGAGCCGATAAACTCGGTCTTGCTCAGCTGCATCAACTACGCGGACGTGTTGGTAGAAGTCATCACCAAGCCTATGCTTATTTACTCACAGGTAACCCTAAAGCGCTCTCTAAAGATGCGAAAAAGCGTTTAGATGCCATTGCCTCATTAGAAGATTTAGGCGCAGGCTTTGCCTTAGCAACCCACGATTTAGAAATTCGTGGTGCCGGTGAGCTATTAGGAGACGATCAATCTGGACAAATGCAAACCATTGGCTTTAATTTATACATGGAAATGCTTGAACAGGCTGTTAACGCGCTTAAAAATGGTCAAGAGCCAACCCTTGAAAATCTATTACAAAAACAAACCGAAGTTGATTTAAAGCTACCTGCCTTGTTACCTGATGATTATATTCATGATGTTAACGCGCGTTTAGGTATGTACAAGCGTGTAGCAAGTTGTGCTAACCTTGCTGATATTGATGAACTGCAAGTAGAATTGATAGACCGCTTTGGTTTATTACCTGATGCAGCTAAAAACCTATTTAGTTTACAACAACTAAAAATGCAGGCGAGCAATTTGGGCATAACCAAAATAGAAGCTAACCCGAAAGGAGGCTACTTTGAGTTTAGTCAAAATACCAAGGTTAATCCTAGCTTCATTATTGGTTTGATACAAAGTGCGCCACACATTTATAAAATGGATGGCGCAAATAAATTACGCTTTGCCATTAGCGAGGCGAATGCCCGTGAACGCTTAAAAATGATCACTGCTATGATTGCAGATTTCGAAAAAAAGGTTAGCCATTAATGTTGCTGAAAAAATCGCTGGTTATTTTATGCTGCTTATTTAGCAGTACTGCATTTGCAGAGCGCTGGTTTGAAGTAGAGGTGTTAATATTTAAACAGCACCCTGCTCCTTACTTACAAGAAGACTTTAGCTTAAAGCATGACGCCATTGAAGATAAAAACACCTTAGATTTATTGGCCTCTGCTTATAAAAACCAAGCAATGGACGCGTGTATAAACGGTGACCCACGCTTTCAAACACGTACATTTGCTGACACTTTGGTTAATTCAAACCCACAGTCTGCAGCGTGTAATGACAGCATTGATTATGTAAAAAGTTACGATGTGCTGCCAGTAACCCCTCAAGCACCAGTACAAGATACGATGGAGCAAACTTACCTGCTCGCTCCTGAACAACTGCAGTTTGAACAACAACGCCAAGCTTTAGACCGCAAAGGACTCACCCCTATATTACATACCGGCTGGCGGTTTGAAGGCGCAAGTCAATCACGCTCCCCTAGTATGCACTTATTTGCAGGCAACCAATTAAAAAACAATATGAACACCGGTTTTAGTTACGCCAATTCCGACTTTATTAGCTTACTTGATACTCCTGAGCCATTGTTTAATGAAGCACAGTCTCCGACCATGAAATGGGAGTTAGATGGCTTATTGAAAATACATTTACGCCATTATTTATACATTAATGCGGATTTCGATATTAGTGAAAAGCAAGATAATGGTGAGCTAGAATCAGCCCGTTTTTCACAATTTAGACGCGTTTTCAGCGAAGATATTCATTACTTTGATCATCCACGTATGGGTATGATTGTACAAATTCGAAAATTTAACCATTAACAGTAGGAAAATAATTATGAAGAAGCTCCTAATAATTGCTGCAGCACTGAGTCTTGCTGCTTGTTCAAAAGTAAGCATGGAAAATTACGAAAAAATTAAAATTGGTATGGACAAAACAGAAGTTGAAGCACTTTTAGGCAGTGCTGATAACTGTGTAGAAAAAACATTACATACTAGCTGTACTTGGGGTGATGACGCTAAAAACATCGAAATTACCCTGGTATCAGACAAAGTAACGCTTTTCAGCAAAAAAGGGCTAACGGATAAATAAGGACAACAAAGGAATAACGTATGTTATTCCTCTTTTTTTGCATCGCTGGTGTAAATAAGCTCTATGTTGACTATTTTACTGCGGTTTAAAGTGATTTTGTAACGCTGATAGAGCGTTTTATCCGGTTCGGTTAGAACCAATACCATGTTTAACTGATAGCGCCTTTCTACTCCCTGTTTAGAAATTTTATTGTTTTCTAAATGATAGAGCTTCCCTTCCCCTTTTTTTAAATAACGTGCAAACGGCGCGAGATTAAATTGCAGCGTTTGCTGCAAGCTATCGTAGCCTGGCAAAAATTCTTTAGCACTTACCCGGGTTTCACTAGCAAAATGCAGCCATTGCGCCGCCTGTTTGTTTTGCTGACGACGCTTAGAAAAAATTTTCCTCACTTCTTTAGGGATTTTTTTAAACCGCGTATATTCTAACCAAATAAACTGGCTCGCTACTTTATCTTTTGTGATACTGTTTTTAAAAATAAAGCGCCATTTTGGCCGCCCTCGCACAATAGCACGCCAAATAATACGAGTGATATCCTCTTTAAATATCTCTCTTAACCCGTAAATAACCCCTAAAATCAAAATCAATGAAGCGGTTATTTCAGTAAAGGTAGAACGTGCATTTAAAATAACCACCATCACAAAAGCCATTATAACGGCTGTTACAGAGCCTTTTACCAAGCGTTTTAAATAACTATTAAGATAACGGGTTTGGCGCTGTAAAATCACCCCATGCTCTATTAAACGCTGCAATAGGCGCATTTTATTGGTGATTCTGTTGGCGTCTTTAAGTGTTGGGTCAGAATTATATTGTTGCTCTGCTCGGTACTCACTTTCTGACTTACAAAAGTTTAATAAGTCATTTCGCTCTTTAGCGTGATCGCTACTACGCGGCCCTTCATCAAGCAGCTTTAAAAACGTTTGTTCAATCTGCCAGCTTAGGTAGTTATCGGCATTGGTATAAAACGGGATCAGCTTTTCGTTATCAGGGGTGTAACGTCTGAGTTTTCTGAGTAGACTTTGGCTTTGCTCGCAAAGCTCCATAGCCCGTTGATAAAATTCATCGCTTTCTTGAATTTTTAACGCATCTTTAATATCAGCATCAATAGCAAGGCGTACTTGATAACAATATAAATTTAGATTTTGTCGGTAGTCTTGTTGCTCCCCTTTGTTTTTACTCACAAAGCGGCTTCTTACCAATGGAAGATGGATATTATTAGCGTTGTAGGCTACAAAAGATTTAAATTGATTATTAAAGTAAGACTCTTCGCTAAGTGTTTGTGCATTAATACCCATTTCATTTGGGATAGAAAAATAAAGATCGAGACGCTGCTCTGCACGCGGTGATAATTGCGGTTCAATAACAAACGATAAATTTTCGTCTTGCTTTAACAATGATGCCTCCTTTGATTATCTACATGAGTTTACGTGCCTCTTTAATTTTGTTCAACAAAAAAGGCCTAGTAAATACTAGGCCTTTTAATGGTTCTAATTAGTTAAAATTAGAATTTAACGTTTACACCTGCGAAGAAACGACGACCTAGTACATCGTATGTGTACGGGTCAGTATTTGAATCGTTATTACCTGTGTAGTAAGGAGGTTGCTTATCAAATAAGTTGTTTACACCTGCAGATAAAGTTACTGTGTCATTCACTAAGTAATTACCGCTGATATCATGGTAAACTACTGTTGGAGTGCTTGGTGCATAACAAGAATCTTCTTTTCCGATACATGCGAAGCTATCCATACCAGCTATGTAACGAGCTTGGTATTGTGCATCCCAGTTATCGCCTGCAACACTTACAGTTAAGTTAGATTTAAAGTCAGCATATCCACCCGTTCCTGATGTAATAATGCCTGCATAGTCAACTGGGTCACCAGTAACTTCTACAACATATTCATCTAAGTAAGTTGTGTCTAAGCTTGTTTTCCAGTTCAGGCCAGCCACTTCAAAGCTGTATGCAAGATTTAAATCAACCCCAGATGTTTTTTCAGAACCAACGTTTTGTAATTGATTATTGAATTTAACACGGCCAGTTGCATCCATAGATACGCCTGCTGACTGACAAAGTGCAGTGCTAGCATTTGTACCATTATTTAAACACTGATCAACAATATATTGGCTATCTACTTTAGTGATTGCATTTTCAATATCGATTTCATAGTAATCAAGCGTCATTGAGAAGCCGTCAAGCCATTGTGGCTCGTATACGACACCAGCAGTTAAAGTATCTGCTTCTTCAGGAGTAAGTGAATCATTACCACCCACAGTTACTTCTGCTTGGTCTTGAGCACCTGGATAATCAATTTGGTCAAACGATGGTGAATTGCCAGAGTACAACTCAGAAACCGTTGGCGCACGGAATGCTGTTGAAACGACGCTACGTAGCATTAGTTCATCATTTACTTTCCAAGTAAGACCTAGTTTCCAAGTTTCATCTGAACCAAATGTGCTGTAATCAAATGCACGAATAGCTGCACTTAATTCAACATTTTGTGCAAGAGGAGCATCTGCTAGTAGAGGTATAGCAAATTCAACATAAGCTTCGTTTACGTCAAAACCGCCGGCTGTTGGCTCAACCATAGGGTCGTTTGCAAGGCCTTGTGCAGTTAAAGAGTCAGGTGTAAACCATGCTTTTTCTTGACGACGCTCTATGCCTGCAGCAAATGCAGAGTAACCTGCTGGTAATTCGAATAACTCACCCGATACAGATGCTGAAAGAATAAACAGCTGGCTTCCGCCGTTATTAACTTCAGTGTACACATTTTTGCGGAAATCTTCAGAAACCCAAGCTGATTGATCAAGTGGGTTAAATTTACCTTCAAGGATTTGATCTTGAATAGCACCCATATTGTGTAAGTTGCTTAGCTTGTCAACAGAGTCATTACGGCCGAAGTTCGCTGACACGTCCCAAGAGTAATCACCAACAAAACCTTCAGCGCCCACTACTGCACGAACAGTATCAACTGATTGTTCAAAGTAACGCGCGCCGGTGTCAGACATACGACGGCCGTAAGAAATTGCATCACCATTTACGTAATTCGTTTCTTGTGTGATGTAATTACCATCAGCATCTTTATCTAAATAGCCGTCACCATCTAAATCAACACGCTTATCATAGCTTTGACTTAATAATGAGTTACCCATAGTCGCAGTGTCGTACTCAAAATCAAACCAAACTGGCTGTGGTGCCATCTGTTGCTCTGACCAACGCTTCGTATAAGTAAACTCAGCAAATACACTCGTGTCATCAGATAGTTCGTATGTAGCGATACCTGTTAAGTTTAAACGCTCCATTGGCGTGTACAGGTAGCTTGCTGGTGAATAGTTATAAGCATCTTCGTTAGTATAACGATGGTAATCGCCACCACGTCCTGTTACACCATTATCATTGATTAGAGATACTTGCATTTCTTCACCTTTAGCATCAAGGATAGTCCCTTTCTCGCTTGTACCATTCCAGATATGACCACCTTCATTGTATGAAGAACCAGTGCAATATAAACCGTTAGCACCTTCAGCAATTGGGCAGTTTGAGAAATCACGATCAGCTTGAGATGCTTTACCACGATCAGTGTATTGCATGCCGATAACAATGTTACCTTTATCGAATGAGCTACCAACAGTGAAATCAATTGAGTTCTCTGTTGCGTCACCTTCACCAGTAATTGCTGAATTAACATTCATGTCTAGGCCTTCAAAATTATCTTTTAGGATAATATTTACTACGCCAGCAACTGCATCAGTACCATAAACTGCAGAAGCGCCATCTTTTAGTACTTCCACTGATTTGATCATAGAAACAGGGATTGTATTTAAGTCAACAGTTGATGCTGCACCAGTACCCGATGCAATCATGCGACGACCGTTTACAAGTACTAGAGTACGACTTGAACCCAGACCGCGAAGGTCTATGCGGGCATTACCACCAGAACCATTATTAACGCCTGGGTTTGTCATTGCACCGCCTGTAGCGGTCATTTTCTGTAATACGCTATCAATACTTGTAGCGCCCATTGCTTTGATGTCGTCTGCACCGATAAGTGTAACAGGGCTTGCGTTTTCCATATCTGAACGCTTGATACGAGAACCCGTTACTTGAATTTTTTCAATTGACTTTGCTGCTTCGTCTGCAGCTAAAACCTGAACACTTGAGAACATTGGGATCGCTGCAATTACAGCTAAACCAAGAGTTGATTTTTTCATGGATGAACCCTACTTGTTGAAAATTTACCTAAATTGGTAATGCTCACTTTTATGAGAATTTTGAGTGAGCGAGAGCAACTTAGGCGCCTTTAACTGAATGAAAACTTAACGAACGATCACCATGCAATCAATGAAAATTAAGACGTCCCACGAAAGGAACAAAGGTTACAGTATGTTTCATTGTTAATTAATAAAAACATTTAAAAATCATAAACTAAAGACCAAGCAATCACATAAAAAACACAGCTGAAATCAAATGAGTAGAGTTTGTAATCAAATGTAATTATTACAATAATGTGCCCTAAACAGGAAAATTAACATGTTAATCACAGCTCGTTATTAAAACGGTAAAACTAGGTGTTAATTACTAACCATATTTATGCAAGTAGATTGTTTATTTAGTCTGAATTTTTTTGTTATAAGTTTTAATCATGCAAATTTTATGTGTATTGAAGGTTTAAGACGGGCTGCTTAAACTAAAAACGGCTATCAAAGTGGATCCATTAGATAAATCTACATATTAATGACATGGGTGCTTTATTGCACGTATGAGCACAATTGAATAAGTAAGCCAAGCAGAGCTTAAGTTATAAACTTGGAAGGTAAATGGATATGTAAAAGCTATATTAAGAATGGTTATTTTATCAGATAGACTTTAATTGCAAATAACTATTAAATGTGAGGCATTTGGCTTTGCCGCTATAATTTTACGGGAATGGCGCAGTTAAAACCCACGCCTGAGTAGAAAGCCTTTAATAGGTAACGTTAAAAAAATATTCAACATTTTCACTTATGCCAGTGTTTGTATCGACAGTAGTAAGAATAAGCTTCCACACCATGTTCTTTTCTGAGCAAATCCCTACCATAGTATTAGCTACCCAAACGCTGCCCTGATTTTTAAATTGTACGGGAATGTAACCCATATACATGCTAACGCCTTCTAATTTAGCTGCAGTTATTGTTACACCAGTCGGAAACTGAGTGTAAATTGAAAACGGTGTCTCTGGTGATAGGGTTTCTTCGCTTAGCCAAACTTTAACTTGATTTGGAAAAATACACGGGTTGTTATTTTTACACTCTGTTTGTGATTGATTTACTTTTGGTGTTGGTGTTGATCCAGAAAAGTCACAACCTAGTAAGAATAGTAGAAAAGAAAGTAAACATACTCTATATATATACATGCAGGTTCTCAAAGTATCTAATGTATTAGTCCAACATTTGGACACGTTGGTTGATTATCGGCTTTAATGGGCAAGTAAGGTACAAATCACCTCAAAAAATAGACAGCAAGTTAATAAAGTTTGATTGATGTCATATTATTACGCAATTGACCTATCTTTTTAAGGCCAAAAAATTTATCATTTCAACCGCAAAAAAAACAAGTATTTCTTGAGATTATTATCTTTAACAACCACATATTGTGGGTTTTAGATAGTATACTTTGGAATAATAGTAGGTCCTACTTTTACAAGTAGGTAATTCATTTCTAAACGCATTTATTGCAGCGGAAGCCAGAAAATGAGCCAAACAGTAGCATCACAAACTGAGTACAATTATAAAGTTGTACGCCAATTCGCTATTATGACAGTGATTTGGGGCATCGTTGGCATGGGTATTGGGGTTCTGATAGCTGCCCAATTAGCTTGGCCAGCTCTTAACTTTGACACACCATGGTTAACTTACTCTCGACTTCGTCCGTTACACACGAACGCAGTAATTTTCGCATTTGGTACAAGTGCACTTTTTGCGACGTCTTATTACGTCGTACAACGTACATGTCAAACGCGCCTTCTTTCAGACAAATTAGCCGCCTTTACCTTTTGGGGTTGGCAGTTAGTTATTGTTCTAGCAGCAATTACTCTACCTATGGGTATTTCAAGTTCTAAAGAGTATGCAGAACTTGAGTGGCCAATCGATATCTTAATTGCTGTTGTTTGGGTAACTTACGCTATTGTATTTATGGGCACTATTGCAAAACGCAAAGTAGCGCATATTTATGTAGCTAACTGGTTCTATGCTGGTTTCATTATTACTGTTGCAGTACTTCATATTGTTAACAGCATGGCTGTTCCTGTCTCACTAACTAAATCATACTCAATTTACGCCGGTGCGGTTGATGCAATGGTTCAGTGGTGGTACGGACACAATGCAGTAGGTTTCCTTCTAACTGCTGGCTTCCTAGGTATGATGTATTACTTTGTACCAAAGCAAGCGGGTCGTCCAGTTTACTCATACCGTTTATCGGTTGTTCACTTTTGGGCTCTTATCTCGCTTTACATTTGGGCAGGTCCTCACCACCTTCACTACACTGCGCTTCCTGATTGGACGCAAAGCTTAGGTATGGTGATGTCTATTATCTTATTCGTGCCGTCTTGGGGGGGTATGATCAACGGTATTATGACGCTCTCAGGTGCATGGCATAAGCTACGTACTGACCCAGTTTTACGTTTCTTAGTGGTTTCATTGTCTTTCTACGGTATGTCGACATTTGAAGGCCCGATGATGGCAATTAAATCTGTTAATGCGTTATCGCACTACACAGATTGGACTGTAGGTCACGTTCACTCAGGTGCATTAGGTTGGGTTGCGATGATTTCTATCGGTGCTATTTACCACCTTATCCCTGCGTTATTCTCGCAAGGTCGTATGTACAGCATCAAATTAATCAATACACACTTCTGGTTACACACAGTGGGTGTTGTTTTATACATTGTTGCAATGTGGATTTCAGGTGTAATGCAAGGTCTAATGTGGCGTGCAGTTAACTCTGACGGTACATTAATGTACAGCTTTGTACAGTCGTTAGAAGCCTCTCATCCTTTCTATGTTATGCGTTTCTTAGGCGGTGTGTTCATCGTTACAGGTATGCTGGTTATGGCTTATAACGTTTATCGTACAGTTTCAGCGAAAAATAACTCGTTAGAACTTGATGAACAAGCGCAGTTAGCATAACGGAGTTAGATAATGAGCAATAAAAATTCACAAAACAAACACGAAATTATCGAGAAAAACATTGGCCTCATGGCCATCTTGACTGTTTTCGCAATCAGCTTCGGTGCATTAGTAGAAATTACGCCGCTAATGTTCCAAGACGATACAACCAAGCCAGTTGATGGGTTACGCCCGTTAAACGCACTAGAGTTTGAAGGTCGCGACATTTATGTACGTGAAGGTTGTGCTAACTGTCATTCTCAAATGATCCGTCCATTTCGTGATGAAGTTGAGCGTTACGGTCACTACTCTGTAGCAGGCGAGTCAGTATGGGATCACCCTTTCCTTTGGGGTTCTAAACGTACTGGCCCTGACTTAGCACGAGTAGGTAAACGTTACTCAGATGATTGGCATTATGCGCACTTAATGGATCCACGTGCCGTGGTTCCTGAGTCTAATATGCCAAGTTTCCCTTGGTTAGCAGAGAACACGCTTGATACAAGTCTGACTCTGAAAAAACTACAAATTTTCCGTGACACGTTTGCTATCAATCCAGAAAACCCAAAACACCCGGGTCTAGGTTATGGCAGTGACGAGGAATTAATCGCTGACATTGCTAAAGTTGACGCAATGAATGACGGTAAAGGTGCAACAGAAATGCAAGCCCTTATCGCTTATTTGCAACAACTTGGCACACATTTGAAGTAGATTATTATGGACTACGGGACATACAGAGGCATTTTGACTCTGGTAATTTTAGTATTATTTATTGTGATTGTTGGATGGGCATATAGCAAGCGTAGTAAAAGTCGTTTTAAAGACGCTGCTAATGTCATATTTGAAGATGAAAAAAAACACAACAATACACTCTCTAACGAGGAAAAGGGGTCTGAGAAATGACTAGCTTTTGGAGTATATGGGTTATTGTATTAACCCTTGCATGCTTAATCATTATCTTTGGTCTACTAGTTTGGAACTTAAAAAACTATGTAGGCGTAAAAGAAGGTGAAAGCTGTGGACATGAGTTTGACGGCATTGAAGAATTAAACAATCCACTACCAAAATGGTGGACTTACATGTTCTTCGCAACGTTTGTGTGGTCTGTTTATTACTTAGCAGCCTACCCAGGTTTAGGTAATTGGGAAGGTTTAGCAAAATGGACAAGCTCAAACCAAGGTATTACCTCTTTAACTGAATCGAAAGAAGCAGTCCTTGAAGCGAAAGAAGATGGCCGTTTTGTAAAGCTAGATGCTGAATACCGCGCTGCTGAAGAACGTTTTGGTCCTATTTTTAATGAATTGGCTCAAATACCTGTTCTAGATTTAGTAGAGTCTAAATTTGCTGGTGATGCAGCACAGCAAGTTGCGCTAGAAAGCGGCACTAAACATGAGCAAACTCAAGGTCAACTCGCAGTTGAAATTGGTCAACGTTTGTTCTCACAAAACTGTGCACAATGTCATGGCTCTGATGCTCGTGGTGGTACTGGCTTCCCTAACCTCACTGACAACGATTGGTTGTACGGTGGCTCTCCTGACAAGATCAGAGAAACATTACTTTTAGGTCGTGTTGCAGCAATGCCACCTTGGGGTGATGCATTAGGTGAGCAAGGCGTTAAAGAAATGACGGCTTACGTACTTAGCCTATCTGGCCGTACTGTTAACCAAAAAGATGCCGATGCAGGCAAAGCGAAATTCGCGATGTGTGCAGCATGTCATGGTGCAGATGGTAAAGGTTCAGTAGCGCACAACTTACCGTTTGGTGCACCAAATCTAACTGATAACATTTGGTTATACGGTGGCTCTCAACGCGCTGTTGAAGAAACACTTAACCATGGCCGTGCTGGTGTAATGCCTGCATGGAAAGAGATTTTAGGCGAAGATAAAATTCACCTATTAACTGCTTACGTTTACAGCTTATCGCAAGATAAATAACGATAAAGTTAACAAAACGTTTCAGTTTTAATCTTTTTATTTCAGTAGATTAATTCAGATCAAAAAAGCCTCCACTCGGAGGCTTTTTTTTAGTCTTTTCATTCTATTTATTATAATATAGCCGCACATTAATTAATTTTAGAGCGACTATGCAACCGACTCCGTGGTATAAAAATTTTTGGCCTTGGTTTTTAATCTTCTTTCCTTTAGCTGCAATTATTGGCTGCATTAGTTTATTTATTACAGCCATTGGTAACGGCCCAGATATGGTTGTAGATGATTACTATAAAAAAGGCAAAGCAATCAACTTAGAACTCGTTAAGTTTGATAAAGCAAAAGCGTTGTATTTACATGGCGACCTAAATATATCAGATGAGCGTGTCAGCTTTAAATTTACCAAAGGCGATACCAGTAATATACACGCATTAAGATTGTCGTTTTTTCACCGTACCATAAAAGCGCACGATTTTGAGGCCACTCTCACCCCAAATGCTAATCAAGAGTTCACTGCATTATTAGAAAGCTATATACCAGGCGCATATTCGGTGTTTATTGAACCCGTTGATAACAGTTGGAAAATGAAAGAAAACGTTAGTTTACCAACCACCGCCACCGTTTTAGTGACTCCTAACTATAAGTAGTATTTAGTATGTCTAAAAATTGCTTTCATTGTCTTGAAAGTGTGCCTGCTGGATTTAACGCACATGTTGTTATAGACAATATCGCTGAGCCAATGTGTTGCATTGGCTGCCAAGCTGTTGCACAAAATATCATTGACCAAGGGATGACCGACTACTACAAATATCGCACTGTTAGTGCCGGTAAAGTAGAGCAACTCGTCCCTGAACAACTCGCTTTTATTAAAAGCTATGACAATGAAGATATTCAAGATGAGTTTATCAGTACGCATAACGACAACTCTGAGGTGCTTCTCAGTGTTGAGGGCATTACCTGCGCCGCCTGTGCCTGGCTTATTGAAAAGCAATTACTTAACCTTAAATCGGTAAAGCGCGTTGATGTAAACACCTCAACTAATCGCGCTATGATCCAATGGGATAAAAGCGCAACCCCTTTAAGTGAGCTAATCACCTCACTGGCTGAAATAGGTTACAAAGCCTATCCATTCCAATCAGATGTAGAAGCCCAGCAAAAACAACAAACAGCTAAAGCCTATATTCGCCGCCTCGGCGTGGCAGGCTTAATGACCATGCAAGTGATGATGTTTGCCTTTGCTATGTACTTTGGCATGTTCTCTGGGATGGACAGTAATTTTGAACAGTACTTTAGATGGATCAGCTTGATCCTTGCAACGCCCGTTATTTTATACAGCGCCCTGCCCTTTTTAAGTAATGCAATTAACGGCTTAAAAGCAAAACAACTGAATATGGATTTACCGGTATCATTGGCGATTTTTGGTGCCTATGGCGCAAGCTGTTACGCCACCGTAATGGAAGTCGGTGAAGTTTACTTTGAATCTATTTGTATGTTTACCTTTTTACTCTTATTAGGTAAATACTTAGAATTTAGAGCGCGCTTAAAGGCTAGTGAATTTACAGCCAACTTACAAAAGCTACTGCCACTGACTGCCCGTACACTCGATGAAAACGGCAAAGAGCACATAATTGCCGCTAAAAAGCTCAAGCTTAACGATATCGTTTTAATAAAAGCAGGCGAAACTATCCCTGCCGATGGCATCTTAGTCAAAGGCAGCACCAGTGTTGATGAGTCTATGATGACTGGTGAACATCAGCCAGTACGAAAGTATATTGATCATAACGTGTATGCGGGCACGGTTAATCATGATGGTATTATTGAAATAAAAATCAATAAGCTGGGCCAAAATACCCTGCTTAATCAAATTATTCGCCTGCAACATAATGCCCTAACAAAACGCCCACGGTTAGTAGAAATTACCGACAAAGTAGCGCAGTGGTTTGTTGCCGTATTACTGGTATTTGCCTCTCTAACCGCCATTGGCTGGTATCAAATTGACCCTGATGTCGCTTTTTGGATCACTATATCGGTGTTAGTGGCCACCTGCCCGTGCGCATTAAGTTTAGCTATTCCAACCGCGTTAACGTGTGCTGTGGCTACCTTAACTCGTAAAGGTATATTAATTAAGCAAGCACATGTGCTCGAAACACTCTCAAAACTTACTTTAGTTGCTTTTGATAAAACCGGTACGCTTACGCAAGGTAAATTTAGCCTCGACGTTGTTGACATACTTGATGGTAAATACAGCAAAGAGCAAATTCTTGATATTGCAGCACAGCTTGAGAGCTATTCTGAGCACCCTATTGCTAGTGCCTTTAAAGAGTTTAAAGGTCAGCGTAAATTTGACGATGTACAGCTCCATCCAGGGGTTGGGATCAGCGCTCAATACGATAATACGCACTACGCTATTGGTAAAAGTGGCTGGTTTGATACCAAAAAAACCAATGCGCAAGCTACCCTTTACATAAACAAGCAACCCGTTGCACGCTTTTACTTTGTTGATAAAGTAAAAACAGATGCCGATAAACTCATTAACTCGTTAAAGGCTGCCAATCTAAGTTGTCATATGCTAACAGGTGACGCCTCAGATGCCGGTGCCAAGGTGGCAAAAAAATTAAAGCTTGATTCAGTACAAGCCAGTTGTAGTCCAAAAGATAAACAAGACGCCGTTGATCATTGGTCAACTCAAGGTGAAGTTGTTGCTATGGTTGGCGATGGCGTAAACGACAGCCCAGTATTTGCCAGCGCCCACTTATCAATCGCCATGGAAACAGGAGCTGATATCTCTAAAAACAGTGCCGATGTTGTGCTGCTTAACAGTGATTTAGCCTCTATTGATCATTTGTTGACGATTGCTAAGCAAACACGGCGTATAATTAAGCAAAACTTGGCGCTTTCTTTATTATATAATGGCTCTATATTACCGCTAGCGGCTATGGGCTTAGTTGCGCCATGGATGGCGGTAATTGGTATGTCTGCCAGCTCTATTATTGTGATATGTAATTCACTAAGGCTATTAAAGTTATGAGCATAATTTATATTTTAGTTCCTATCGCTATCTTGTTTGTACTAATTGCCATTGGCGTGTTTTTTTGGGCAGTAAAAGGCGAGCAATTCTCTGATTTAAACAAGCAAGGCCACAGTATTTTGTTTGAAGACGATAAAGAGCAACATAATAAAAGTAATGATTGACCCGATTTTTGTTAGTGCTTTTTTAATGGGGTTGATTGGCAGTGGCCATTGCATTGCTATGTGCGGCGGCATTGCCAGCTCATTACAGTTAGCCAGTAACAAGCGCCAAACTTGGTTATATTCTCTAGCCTATAATAGCGGCAGAGCGCTAAGTTATATGCTAGCTGGTGCCCTTGTTGCCGGTATTAGTAGTCAATTTGCCACACAAAACTCGGCCTTTGCGCTGTTTTTATCATTTTTAGCGGGCGTGTTTATGTTACTGGTCGGCGTTTATATCATGCGCTTAGCCGCGACATTACAATGGCTCGAAAAACTTGGCAAAACCCTCATTTGGCAGCACTTAATTAAACTTAATAAATATTTAATGCCCATTGATTCCCCATTGAAAGCGCTTGGTTATGGCGCACTATGGGGCTGGTTACCGTGCGGCTTAGTATATTCTGCGCTCACATGGGCGATGACCAGTGGCACTGCCATAAATGGTGCTCTGGTTATGCTGGCATTTGCCCTAGGGACGTTCCCTGCTATGATCACCTTAGGTGTGGCTGCACAAAAGCTCAATACGCTTTTTAATCACCCTTGGACGCGAATAATATTAGGCAGTGTTATCATCTGGTATGGTATCTACCTTTTGATCATTGCAACAGACAAGCTAGTGCATTAACATTGGTAAATGTTGTGCATAGAAATTTAACGGATTGAACTTATGGATTTTTCTCAAAGTCGTGCTAAAGGTAATTGTGCCATTAGCTGTAATAACTGCAGTATTAGCCAGTTATGTTTACCATTTTCTTTAAATGGCCAAGAAATGGATAAACTTGATGAGATCATTGAGCGGAAAAAACCATTACACAAGGGTGACTACTTATTTGAATCGGGCGCACCTTTAAATGCAATTTATGCAGTTCGTTCGGGGTCGTTTAAATCGTATACCTTGTCAGAGCAAGGCGATGAGCAAATTACAGGCTTTCATTTAGCGGGTGACCTTGTTGGCTTTGACGCCATCAATAAAATGCAACATCAAAGTTTTTCTCAAGCACTAGAAACCTCAATGGTATGTGAAATTCCCTTTGAAACTCTTGACGAACTAGCCGGTAAACTGCCTAAATTGCGCCAACAAATAATGCGTTTAATGAGTAGCGAAATAACCTACGATCAGGAAATGCTATTATTACTTAATAAAAAGTCAGCTGAAGAACGTCTTGCTAGCTTTATTTATAACTTATCAGAGCGTTTTGGTGAGCGTGGTTTTTCACGTAAAGAATTTAGATTTACCATGACTCGCGGCGAAATTGGCAACTACCTTGGTTTAACAGTAGAAACTATCAGCCGTTTATTAAGCCGTTTTCAAAAAGCCGACTTAATTAAAGTAGAAGGTAAATTTATTACTATTTTAGATAATGACGCTTTAGCCAAAACTGCTGCGATTGTTAAGCCTCGTTAATAATCGCTTCTCATTTTAAAATTAATCCTACCCTGAATTGGAGCGTAATTATTGCAATTATGCTCTATCTCTACTAACACTTTGAGTAGAGCTATTAACCATTCACTTTTAAGAGTCGATGAATGAATTGTCTGGCTCATTTTTTAATATAAAAGCAACTACGTCCTATTAAACTCTTACATAGAAGGACAATCTTATGCCTAAATCTTTATTTCTATTTATCGCTCTTTCTTTAAGTATTTTATTTAGTAGCCAAGCATCGAGCTCAATGATCCCCGATGATGGCATTGATGACTCAGAAGCACTAAAAGACTTGATTTTAAACACTGCAGAAAATTCCGCGCTAAAAATAGAAGAGCCAGGAGTTTATGACATCTGCTCAGCTATTATTGTTAGAAATCTTAACAATATTGTTATTACAGCTAATACTGGCGTTATACTAAAAAAGTGTGACCAATTTGAAGGAGAGTATATTTTATCCTTTTATAATTCACGCTTCATAGAAATTAATGGTTTTATTTTTAGAGGGTTAACCACAGACACAATTAATTATGTTTGGGGTGAGCAAGGTATCCTTTTTGCAGGCTCCGAAGATATTTCAATTAAACATAATCAATTTTTTGATTTTGGCGATGCGGCTATAAGAGCAACATCTTAACACTTATCATCCCATGATACGAATATCAATTCTTTCAGAATTGATATTCGTAATAATTACTTTGAAAATGTCACACAAGTATCAACTACTCACCCGTGGAATAATAACTATGGAGGTACGCATGATATTACAGTTGAAGATAATATTTTTGAGGGATTGAAGGGATCATTGAAATTTGCCACGGTTAAACCTGTATCAAAGGCTCTAGTAAGATATAACACTTTCAAAAACACCAAAGGCACCGCTATAGAAATTACTTATTACTCTAACGTAAAAATTATTGCTAATACCTTCATAGACAGTGATAAGTTTATCCTCAATGCTTACCCTAACAAACCAAAAAGTGTGAC